>CAIUDO010000673.1 GCA_903897935.1 uncultured Pseudomonadota bacterium | reverse complement strand
CGGCTTCGTGATGTCGAGCGTGCCGATGTGCGGCGCCGACGAGGTCGCCGCCGCCGTCGCCGCCGCCGAGCGCGCGGTGGGCGCGTGGCGGGACCTCCCGATCCGCGACCGCGCGCAGGTGATGTACCGCCTGCGTGAGCTGATGCGGGCAAACTTCGACGAGCTGTCGTGGTTGGTGTCGCACGAGAACGGCAAGACCTACGAAGAGGCGCGCGCCGAGGTCGACAAGGCGATCGAGTGCGTCGAGTTCGGGTGCTCGTTGCCGAACATGGCCGCGGGCGACCTGCTCGACGTCAGCCGCGGGGTGAGCTGCCAGGTCGTCTACGAGCCGATCGGGGTGGTCGCCGGCATCACGCCGTTCAACTTCCCGATGATGGTCCCGCTGTGGATGATGCCGCAGGCGCTGGTCGGCGGGAACGCGTTCGTGCTCAAGCCGTCGGAGAACGTCCCGCTGTCGTCGATGCGGTTGGCCGAGCTGCTCGCGGAGGCTGGCTTGCCGGCGGGCATCTTCTCGGTCGTGCACGGCGGGCGCGAGGTCGTCGAGGCGCTGTGTGACCACCCCGGCATCGGCGCCGTCGGGTTCGTGGGCTCCACGCGGGTCGCGAAGATGGTCTACGCGCGCGGCGCGGCGGCCGGCAAGCGGATGTTGTGCCTCGGCGGCGCCAAGAACCACCTGTTCGTCGTGCCCGACGCCGACCCCGCCCTGACCGCCGACAACGTCGTCGCGTCGTTCACCGGGTGTGCCGGCCAGCGCTGCATGGCGGCCAGCGTGCTGCTCGCGATCGGCGACGTCGACCCGATCCTCGACGCGATCGTGGAGCGGGCGCGCAAGATCAAGCTCGGGGCCGACCTCGGCGCGATCACCAGCCCGCAAGCGCTCGAGCGCATCCGAGGGTACGTCGACCGCGCGGAGGCCGCAGGCGTAAAGGTCCGGTTGGACGGACGGAACCAGGGTCCGTCGTCCGGGTACTGGATGGGCCCGACCATCCTCGACGGCGTGGATCCCTCGATGCCCGCGGCCCGCGAGGAGATCTTCGGGCCCGTGCTGTCGGTCGTGCGCGTCGCGACCGTGGAAGAGGCGCTCCGCATCGAGAACGCGAACCCGTACGGCAACGCCGCCGCGGTCTACACACAGTCCGGCGACGTCGCGCGGAAGATCATGGGCCGGGTCAGCGCCGGAATGTGCGGCGTCAACGTCGGCGTGCCGGTCCCACGGGAGCCGTTCGGGTTCGGCGGCTGGAACGACTCGGCGTTCGGCGCAGGCAACATCACCGGGTGGGACGGCTACCGCTTCTTCACCCGGCAACGCAAGGTGACCACCAAGTGGGCCCTTCAGACCGACCAAACCTGGATGTCATGATGGATACCAAGGAGATCGTCGACCTCTGTCAGCAGCACACGCTGTACTCGTGGTCGGCAACCGGCAAGGTGAGCCCGGTCGTCATCGACCGCGCCCAGGGCGTCTGGTTCTGGACGCACGACGGGAAGCGCTTCCTCGACTTCAACAGCCAGCTCATGAGCGTCAACATCGGCCACGGCCACCCGAAGGTCGTCAAGGCGATCCAGGATCAAGCCGCGAAGCTCTGCTTCGCGCACCCGGGCTCGGCGACCGAGGTGCGCGCGCGGCTCGCCCAGAAGCTCGCGTCGCTCACCCCGGGCGACCTCGACACCTTCTTCTTCACCCTGGGCGGCGCCGAAGCGAACGAGAACGCGATCCGAGCCGCCCGGCTGTACACCGGTCGGCAAAAGATCCTGTCGCGTTACCGCAGCTACCACGGCGGCACCAACCTCACCCTGCAAGCCACCGGTGATCCTCGGCGGTGGGCCAACGAGCCCGGCGCGCCTGGCTTCATCCGCGTGCTCGACCCAGATCCATACACGTTCCGGTTCGGTACGACCGACGCCGAGATCACCGAGAACCACCTGCGCTACCTCGAGGAGCTGATCCAGTACGAGGGCCCGCACACCATCGCCGCGATGATCATCGAGACGGTGACCGGCACGAACGGCATCCTCGCGCCCCCCGAGGGCTGGCTCGCCGGCCTGAAGGCGCTGCTCTCGAAGCACGGGATCCTGCTCATCTGTGACGAGGTGATGTGCGGGTTCGGGCGCACCGGCAAGACGTTCGCGTTCGAGCACGGCGGCATCGTCCCCGATATCCTCACGATGGCCAAGGGCCTGACGAGCTCGTACGTGCCGCTCGGCGCCGTCGCGTTCTCGAAGCCGATCGCGGCGCACTTCCAGACCAACGTGTTCTGGGGCGGCCTCACCTACAACGCGCACGCGCTCTGCCTCGCGACCGCGATCGCGTGCCTCGAGGTGATGGAAGAGGAGAACCTCGTCGAGAACGCACGTCGAATGGGCGACGTCATGCGCGGTCACATGGAGCGCATGGCGGCGAAGCACGCTTCGGTGCGCGCGTTCCGCCAGATCGGTCTGTTCGGGATCATGGAGCTGCAGAAGAACCGCGCCGGGGACCGCTTGTGCGGGTACAACGAGGCGAGCCCGGTGATGGCCAGCGTCGGCAAGCACTTCTCCGACCACGGCTTGTTCACCCTCACCCGCTGGGACGCCTTCTTCTGCAACCCGCCGCTGTGCATCGACGAGGCCGAGATGGCGCACGCGTTCGACATCATCGACGGCGCCCTCACGATCGCCGACGCCGCGATGGAGGACGCGGGCTGACGGTCAGAGCCCGCGCTCGACCACCGCGGGCCCCTTACGCGTGCGGAGGATCTCGACCGGATCGGCGTCCTCCCACCACAACAACCGGGCGCGTCCCTCCTCGTACAGGAGGTCGGGGCCGCCCCACGGGCCATGGTTGGCCCCGTGCAACGTCTCGAAGACCTTGATCATGTCGGCTTCGCTCGTCAGGTGGCCGACGTGCACGAGCATCCAGGCCGGATCGAGCATACACGCCGTCCCGAGGCGATACCAAGGATCCTGCACAGAGTCGTGGCCGATGCCGACGGTCGCCCCGGCGGCCCACAGCTGGTCGACCCGGGTGACGCCGCGCCGCCGCGGGTAGCCGTCGTAGCGACCCTGCAAGACGATGTTGTCGAGCGGGTTCGCGACCACCATCACCCCCGCCTCGGCGACCAGCTCCATGACCTTCGCGGCGTACGGCTCGGGCGCCGAGTGCAACGCCGTGCAGTGGCCGGCCACCACGAGGCCCGCCATGCCGCGATCGAGCGCTTGTGCACATACGACCTCGAGGTTGCGGCACTGCGGATCGTCGGTCTCGTCGCAGTGCAGGTCGACCGGCAAGCCCCGCTCCTCGGCGAGCGCGAACGCGAGCCGCACGCTCTCCCACCCCTCCTCGGTGGTCCGCTCGAAGTGCGGGATCGCCCCTACGACGTCACAGCCAGCGTCGATCGCCGCTTCCCACGCAGCGCGACGCCCCGGAGCCCGAAGGATGCCCTCCTGCGGGAACGCGACGACCTGCAGCTCGATCCCGCGCCGCAGCAGCTCCGGCTTGAGGGCCACGAGCGCCTCGACGGCGACCCGGCTGCCGGTGTCGACGTGGGTGCGGATGCGCAGCGTGCCGCGCGCCGCGTACATCTCGGCCGTCTCGATGGCACGCGCGGTGACGTCTTCGGCCGTGAGCTCGGACCGCAGCGCCGCCCAGTTGCGGATGCCCTCCCGCAGGGTCCCGGAGCGGTTCGGCGCGCGCGCGCCCAGCAGCGCGGCGTCCAGGTGGCAGTGCGGCTCCGCGATCGGCGGCGTCAACCGCCCCCCGACGTGGACCACCTCGCCAGCCTCCGGGATAAGACCCGGACCAGCTGCTCGATCGCGGATCGCTGCGACGCGCCCTCGCTCGACGCGTACGTCCACCGTCTGCCCACCCCACGCCGCCCCGACGAACAACACGCGCGCCCCCTTGGTCGATCGGGCGCATTCTAGTATGGTCCGCCGTCGGCGGTCGCCCACGCGGCGAGCGCCCAGGAGCCCAGATGGAACCGCTCCCGGAAGACCGGGCAGAAGCCGTGTTCGAGGACTACAAGCTGCCATACGGCGACGCCCAGGCCGTCGTCGAGGCGACCCGCTGCTTGTACTGCTTCGACGCCCCGTGCATCAAAGCCTGCCCCACCGGCATCGACATCCCAGAATTCATTCGGAAGATCGCCACGGGCAACGTCGAGGGGTCGGCGCGGACCATCTTCTCGTCGAACATCCTCGGCATGAGCTGCGCGCGGGTGTGCCCGGTCGAGGTGTTGTGCGTCGGCGACTGCGTCTACAACCACCTTGAGGTACCGCCCATCCAGATCGGTCGCCTGCAGCGCTACGCGACCGACAAGGCGTACGCGGCGGGGTGGCGCTTCTTCGAGGCTGGGCCCGACACCGGGCGTTCGGTCGGCCTGATCGGGGCGGGGCCGGCGAGCCTCGCCGCCGCGCACGAGCTGCGCCGGATGGGCCACCGCGTCGTCATCTACGAGCGCCGGGATGTGCTCGGCGGCCTCAACAGCACCGGCGTGGCGCCCTACAAGATGAAGTCGGACCGCGCCCTCGACGAGGTCGCCTGGGTGCTCGGCATCGGCGGCGTCGAGGTCCGCACCGGCGTGCGTGTCCCCGAGGACGTGTCGTACGACGCGCTCGAGCGCGCCCACGACGCCGTGTTCATCGGGGTCGGCCTCGGCGCGGACCGCCTGCTCGCCCTCCCCGGGGCCGACCTCGCTGGGGTGCGCGGCGCCGTCGCGTGGATCGAGGAGATGAAGCTCGGCCCGACCGTCGCGCCGCGCCGCGCCGTCGTCATCGGGGGCGGCAACACCGCGGTCGACGCCGTACGCGAGCTCGTCGGCGTCGGCGTCGCAGAGGTCACCCTCGCGTACCGCGGCGACGAGTCGCGGATGAGCGGGTACGCCCACGAGTGGGACGCCGCCAAGAAGTCGGGTGTTCGTGCGCTCTGGTCGGCGACCCCCACCGCGTTCCTCCCCGGACCGGGCGGCGCGGTCGCGGGGGTCCGGTTCACGCGCCCGGACGGCGTCGTCGACGTGCCCGCGGACCTGGTGCTGCTCGCGATCGGGCAAGAGAAGCTCGGCGACCGCTTCGCGGCGCTCGATGGGATCACGATCGACGGCGGCACCATCGTCGTCTCGACGGGCGGGGCGACGGGCCGCCCACGCTGGTACGCCGGCGGCGACTGCGCCAACGGCGGCAAGGAGGTCGTCAACGCGGTCGCCGAGGGGCGAGACGCCGCGCGCGCCATCCACCTCGCCCTGACGGGAGGGAGCTGAAATGCCGGACTTGACTTCAAACTGCGCCGCGATCGTCTCGCCGAACCCGTTCTGGCTCGCGTCGGCGCCGCCGACCAACTCGGGCGCGCAGATCATGCGCGCGTTCGATGCCGGGTGGGGCGGCGCGGTCTGGAAGACGCTCGGGCAGCCGATCCAGAACGTGTCGAGCCGGTTCGGCGCGATCCGGTGGAAGGGTGCGTCCGGCGTCGGGTTCAACAACATCGAGCTCATCACGGATCGCCCGCTGGAGACGAACTTCCGTGAGATCGCCGAGGTCAAGAAGCGGTTCCCGAAGAACGCCGTCATCGTCTCGCTGATGGTCGAGACCCGAGAGGAGTGGAAGGAGATCATCGCGCGCTCGATCGACGCTGGTGCCGACGGACTGGAGCTCAACTTCGGCTGCCCGCACGGCATGTGTGAGCGCGGCATGGGCTCGGCGGTCGGCCAGGAGCCGAAGGTCAACGAGCGCATCACGTCGTGGGCGCGGGAGTTCTCGACCATCCCGGTGCTGGTCAAGCTCACGCCGAACGTCGGCGACATCCGTCCGCACGGGCTCGCCGCCAAGCGCGGCGGCGCCCACGGGGTCAGCTTGATCAACACGATCAAGTCGATCATCGGGGTCGACCTCGACCGGATGGTGCCGATGCCGCGGGTCGGCGGCGCGTCGACGAACGGCGGCTACTGCGGCGCCGCGGTGCGCCCGATCGCCTTGCACATGGTCGCCGCCCTCGCGCGGGAGCCTGGGTTCGGCATCCCGATCAGCGGCATCGGCGGGATCACCAACTGGCGCGACGCCGTCGAGTTCATGGTGCTCGGGGCCGCCAACGTGCAAGTGTGCACCGAGGTCATGCTGCGCGGGTACCGCATCGTCGAGGACATGATCGAGGGCACCTCGTCGTGGATGCGTGAGCGTGGGTTTCAGCGCCTCGACGACTTCATCGGGTCGGCGGTGCCGGCGTACACCGAGTGGGGCGACCTCGACCTCAACTACGAGACCGTCGCCAAGATCGACGCGAGCACCTGCATCGGCTGCCAGCTCTGCATGGTCGCCTGCCACGACGGCGCGCACCAGTGCATCCACCCGAGCCCCGACCCCGCGGTGCGGGTCCCGGTCGTCGACGAAGCGGAGTGCGTCGGCTGCAACCTGTGCCAGATCGTGTGCCCGGTCCCGGGCTGCATCGATCTTGTGCCGGTCGAAAATGGCTTCTCGCCCGCGACGTGGAACGACCACGTGCACGGCGGCGCCGCGTTAAGGCCGAAGAAGGGCGCGCACTGACGCTTGGGCGCGCGACAGGCCGGGGCAATGGCACGCACAATTCAGGTTCAGGACCTCGGACGGGTCCAGCGCATCGTGCGTGTGCTCGCGTCCAACGGGTTCGGCCACGCGCTCGAGCGCACCGGGCTCGGCGAGCACGTTCCCCCCGGCAAGGTGGATTCGGACAGCTCACCGTTCGCGCGCCGCTTACGGCAGGCGCTGGTCGATCTCGGGCCCACGTTCGTCAAGCTCGGCCAGATCCTCTCGGTCCGTCCGGACATCCTCCCAAAGGACGTGCTGGCGGAGTTCCAGACCCTGCAGGACCGCGTCGATCCGTTGTCGCCCGAGGAGGTGCGCGGGGTCGTCGAGCGCGAGCTCGGCAAGACGATCGAAGACGCGTTCTCGTCGTTCGATCCCGAGCCCCTCGGGTGCGCGTCGATCGCGCAGGTCCACCGCGCCGTCTTGCTCGACGGCCGAGAGGTCGCGGTCAAGCTGCAGCGCCCCGGCATCGAGCAGGTCATCCGCAGCGACGTGCACATCTTGTACACGTTGGCCCAGATCGTCGAAGGTCGGGCTTCGTTGCCTGGCATGTACACCCCGACGGCGATCGTGAAGGAGTTCGACGACGCGATCACGCTCGAGCTCGACTTCCTGCAGGAGGCGCGGGCGAGCGCCCGAATGCGCAACAACTTCGCCGACGATCCCGACATCCTCGTGCCGGAGGTGTACCCGGAGCTGAGCACGCGCCGCCTGCTCATCATGGAGCTGGTGCGGGCCCGGCCGTTGTCGTCGATCCCGGAAGGAAAGGTCACCCCGCGCACCCGAAAGATCGCCCACCGACTGATGGAGGCGACCTACCGCCAGGTGTTCGTGCACGGGTTCTTCCACTGCGACCCGCACCCCGGCAACCTGCTGGTCACCGACGACGACCGGCTGGTGTACCTGGACTTCGGCATCACCGGCACCCTCACCTCGGCCATGCAGGACACGCTGCTGTCCGCGTTCACGAGCCTGGTGTTCCGCGACCCGGACGCGCTCGCGCTGGCGGTGCATCGCGCGGGCGCCACCCGCGGGCGCGTCGACGTGCGGGCGTTCCGCGACGAGCTCGAGCGGCTGATGATCAAGTACTACGGCGCCTCGCTCGACCAGCTCGCCGACCCGGCCACCCTGATGGAGGTCGTCGAGCTCTCGTCGCGCTACCGCATCGATCTCCCGGCCGAATTCGCGGTCCTGTCGCGCACGGTCGGCCTCGTCGAGGGCATCCTCCGCGAGCTGCTGCCCGGGGTCGACATCGTCGACGAGGTCAAGCCGTACGCGCAGCGCCTCATCACCAGCCGGTTCTCGCCCGAGCGCATGACAGCAGACGCCGCGCGCTCCATCATGCAGCTTCAAGGGCACCTGCAGACCGCGCCGCTCGCGCTGAGCCAGGTGCTGATGGACCTTGAGGGCGGCCGGCTCACCTTTCGCATGATCGACCCGGAGGCCGACAAGCTGCGGGAAGAGATCCGGATGGCCACCCTGCGCTTGTCGCTCGCAGCGCTCGCGAGCACCGTCACGCTCGGCAGCTTGTTGTTCCTGGCGGCGTGGTCTCCGGCTCCGTTCGGCATCCCGATCATGGGCTTGCTGGGCCTCGCGCTCGCCTGGGTCGGCGCGTCCTTGTTCGGCGTGCTCGGCGTACACGTGTTGTTCGCGCGCTTCTTGCAACCGTCGGTGTGGCGCCGCCGCGCGATGGCCGTCGTTCGGTTCTTCGGCCGCCGAAAGGACTGACGCGCGCCCGCCCGGCGCCGCGGGTGGCCGAGCCGCGCACCGGGCTGCGTATCGTGCTACCCTCCAAGGGCACCGGGCGTCTCGCGCCGAGCAGCATGATCAATGGGGGCGAGGTTGACGAGCATAAAGCTTGAATATGCACGTGGGGAGACTATCGCCGGCCGTTACGAGGTCGCCGACCTGCTGGACGAGAGCCCGCTCGGACTGACCTACCGGGTCAAGCACCTGGAGTCGGGCAAGTTCGTCCGCTTGTTGCTGTTGCGCCCGAAGGTCGCGAACCGGGAGCGCAAGCAGGAGGTCATTGACGCCTATAAGCTCGGCCGAAAGCTCGATCATCCGAACCTGGTCAAGCTGGGCGAGCTGGGCGAGCACGAGGGCATCGCCTTCGTCGCGTACGAAGACTTCGACGGCCCCACGTTGCGCGAGCTCGTCAACCAGCACCGGGTCGAGGGCAAGCGCTTCTCGGTCAAAGAAGCGGGCCAGATCACGGTACAGATCCTGGAGGGCCTCTCGGCGTTGCACGCCGAGGGTGTCGTGCTGCGCGCCGTCCGCCCCGAGTACGTGCTCGTGCAGGTGCGCTACACGGGCCCGCGCCAACAGAACGTCGTCGTCAAGGTGAAGCTGGTCGGGGCGGCGCTGTGGAGCCTCGTGCCGGTCGGCGCGCTCGCGGAAGACGAATTCTCGCGCGGCGAGGCACAATACCTCGCCCCCGAGCTCAAGAGCTTCGAGCCCACCCCCACGCCCCGGTGCGACGTCTACTCCGCCGGGGTGATGTTCTACGAGATGCTCACCGGGACGGCGCCCGTGGGCACGTTCCAGCTCCCGTCGACGATCCGCCAGGACCTGCCCAAGCTCGTCGACGACATCGTCGAGCTGGTGCTCGCGAACGCCCCGGAGGACCGCTATCAGTCGGCCGCCGACTTCCGGGCTGAGATCCAGCGCATCTTCGAAGGCAGCGCCGACGAAGAGGGCGAGGCCGCCCCGCGGTCCCAGCCGGCGATCTTCATCGGCATCGGCATCCTGGTCGTCATCGCGTTCGCGGTCGGCTTGGCGTTCCTGAAGGGGGACCCGATCGCGGCCCAACAAGCCGAGATGAGCCACGTGCGCAACGACGTGGCGGCCCGGCACGAGAAGCCGTCTCCAGACGCGATCCAAGCGATCTTGTCGAAGCACCCGGCGAACATGGTGTACGTGCCGGCGGGCCCGTACGTGCGTGGTCGCATGCACTTCGACCCCGAGTCGAGCCCCGGAGAGCCGCTCGCCGAGGTCGTCGACGTGCCGGCGTTCGTGATCGACGCGTTCGAGTACCCGAACGCGGGCGGCCAGATGCCGCTGAGCAAGGTCACCTACGCGCAGGCCGAACAAGCGTGCGCGTCGCAGGGCAAGCGACTGTGCACCGCGGACGAGTGGGAGAAGGCCTGTAAGGGGCCGCTCAACTTCATCTACGGCTACGGCGACACGTACGACGTCGAGTTCTGCGGCGACGGCCTCGATCGTGGCGGGCAACCGGCGGGGTCGAAGCCGGAGTGCAAGAGCGGCTGGGGCGTGTACGACGTCGCCGGCAACCTGCGTGAGTGGACGAGCACCAGCCCGGCCGGGAAAGACAACCGCGCGGTGGTCAAGGGAGGCCTGCGCCTCAACCCGGCGAAGGGCACCCGGTGCGCGTTCTCGACCGACGAGAACAAGGGCTTCAACGACGCGTCGATGAGTCTGCGCTGCTGTCGCGACGGCGACGCGCCGCCCGTCGCGGCGCCCGCGCCGCCAGCCCCGTCACCGGGCGGTTGACCGCACAACGGTCGATGAGGAGTCCCTGGTGCCCATCCAGTCCATGACCGGCTACGGACGCGGCGAGGCGTCCGGCCGCGAAGTGACGGTCATTTGCGAGCTTAGAAGCGTCAACAACCGCTTCCGAGACGTGCAGGTGCGCGTCCCGCGTGAGTACATGGCGCTCGAGCCGCGCATCGTGCAGACGTTGAAGGAGCCGTTCGCGCGCGGGCGGATCGACGCGTTCGTGCGCCGTCAGGCCGCGCGTCCTCCACAAGCCGTGCGTCACGACCCGCACCTCGCGGCCCAATACCTTCGCGCCTGCAAGGCGATCGCGCCCGACGCCGAGGTGCCGTGGGCGTTCATCCTCGCGCAGCCCGGCGTGCTCACCCTCGACGAGGTCGACGTCGACGTGTCCGCCGAGTGGGACGTCGTCGACCTGGCGATCCAGTCCGCGGTGGCCGACCTCACGGCGATGCGGCAGCGTGAAGGCGTCGCGTTGGTCGCCGATCTGCGCACGCACGTCACCCACCTCGTCAGCGGGCTCGACGAGGTCGCGCAAGCGAGCGCCGGCCTCGACGCGCGCCTCCGGGCCCGGCTCGAAGCCCGCATCCGGCGCATGATCGCGGACCGCATCGACAACGATCGGCTCCTCCAGGAGGTCGCGCTCCAAGCCGACAAGGCCGACATCAGCGAAGAGATCGCGCGCCTGCGCTCGCACGTCGACCAGATGGAGGCCATCCTCGACGACCGCGCCGCCACGACCGACGGCGACGCCGCGATGGGGCGCCGGCTGGACTTCTTGATCCAGGAGATGAACCGAGAGGTGAACACCATCGGCTCCAAGGCCGCCGAGAGCGCCGTGAACCACCGGGTCGTCGAGATGAAGTCGACGCTTGAGCGGCTCCGGGAACAGGCGGCGAACCTCGAATGAAGCCGCTTCGTGTCCGCCCGCCCGATCATGGCGCGCTGTTCGTCGTCGCAGGTCCCACCGGCGCCGGCAAGAGCACGCTCGTCTCCGAGGCCGTGAGCCGAATCCCCGGCTTGTCGTTCTCGGTGTCCGCCACCACCCGGCCGCCGCGCCCCGGCGAGCGCGAAGGCGTCGACTACCACTTCATCGACGAGCCTACGTTCGTCTCCTGGATCGCCGAAGACGCGTTCCTCGAGCACGCGCACGTCTACGACCGCCGGTACGGCACGCCACGGCGCCCGGTCGAAGCCGCGCTCTCGGCGGGCCGCTCCATCCTGCTCGACGTCGACCTCGCCGGCACGCGCCAGGTGCGCGCCCGCGTGCCGGACGCCGTCACGATCTTCGTCTTGCCGCCGGACCTCGGCACCCTCGAGAAGCGGCTGCTCTCACGTGGCGACGACCCGGAGGTCATCCGGCGCCGGCTCGTGCTCGCGAACGAGCAGATCGCTGGGGTCGGTGAGTTCGACTACATCATCGTCAACGATGACTTGGAGGCGGCTCGCGCGGTGTTCACGGGGATCTTGCTCGCCACGCTCCACCATCGTGCGCGGCGTGGCAGCGAGATCTCCCGGGTGCTCGCCGAGATTCGTGCTCCACGGACCCCCTGACCGCGCCGTCGTGGCAGGATTCGCGCGAAGCGGGCCGCCGAGTGGCGCGGGCGCCGTGACGGAGGTTGTGTGTCCGTAGGGTTGCCAGACATCGTCGCGCAAATTCGCGGCTACGCGGCGGACGCGGACCTGCAGCCCGTCATGAACGCGTACGTGATCGCGGCGAAGGCCCACGCCGGCCAGACGCGAAAGTCCGGGGAGCCCTACGTCAGCCACCCGCTGGCCGTGGCGTCGATCCTCGCCGGAATGCGGATGGACGTCGAGACGATCGCGACCGCGTTGTTGCACGACGCCCTCGAAGACAACCCCATCTCGAAGGCCGAGCTCAGCAAGGAGGTCGGCCCGGTCATCGCTGAGCTCGTCGACGGTGTCACGAAGGTCGGCAAGCTCAAGTACCGCAGCAAAGAGGAGCTTCAGGCCGAAAACTTCCGCAAGATGATGCTGGCGATGAGCCGTGACGTGCGGGTCATCTTGGTGAAGCTGGCCGACCGACTGCACAACATGCAGACCATCGGCCACCACGACAAGGTGGAGAAGCGCCAGACGATCGCCCGCGAGACGATGGAGATCTACGTCCCCATCGCGTACCGCCTCGGGCTCGCGCGCCTCAAGACCGAGCTGGAGGACCACTGCTTCCGGGTGCTGCACCCTGAAGCCGCCGCCGCGATCGAGGCGTGGTTGCAGGACACCCAGGCCGATCGCACCAAGTACATCGAGCAGGTGCGGGCCCAACTCGAAGCGATGTGCGCGGGCGTTGGCGTCCCTGCTACGGTGTCGGGTCGCGCCAAGGAGCCGTACAGCATCTTCCGCAAGATGGAGGCCCAGGGGCTGACCGTCGACCGCGTACCCGATCTGTTGGCGTTCCGGCTGTTGGTTGAGGGCGACGACGTCGGGCGCTGCTACCTCCTGCTCGGCGAGGTCCACCACGGGTTCCCGCCCGTGCCGGGCCGCATCAAAGACTACATCGGCCGCCCGAAGCCCAACGGCTACCGCTCGTTGCACACCACGGTCGAGGGGCCGATGCGCCGGGCGATCGAGGTGCAGATCCGCACCGAGGCGATGCACCGGCAGGCTGAAGAAGGCGTCGCGTCCCATTGGCGGTACAAAGAGGGTCACCTCGCGATCACCGCCGAGGAGATCGCGCGCATCAGCCGCATCCGGGAGCTCGTCGAGGCCGCGATGGGGGCGCCGACCGCCGCCGACTTCATGCAGACGGTCAAAGGCGAGCTGTACGGCGACGAGGTGTTCGTCTTCACGCCCGCCGGCGACGTCAAGCGCTTGCGGGCCGGCGCGACCGTGCTCGACTTCGCGTACGCCGTCCACACCCAGGTCGGGCACCGGTGCAGCGGCGCCCGCGTCAACGGGGCGTGGGTCAAGCTGTCCTACGAGCTCAAGACCGGCGACAGCGTCCACATCCTCACCTCGACGACCCAGAAGCCCACCCACGACTGGTTGCAGATCGCGACCACCGGCCGCGCCCACGAGCGCATCAAGCGCTTCCTGCACGAAGAAGAGCGCGGCATCGGCATCGCGATCGCGCAGAACGTGGTGGAAGCCGAGCTGAAGCGGCTCGGGTGGTCGTTGGCCAAGGCGCGCACCGAAGGGCTCGTCGCCGAGCTGCTCGCCGAGACCGGCGCCAAGGACCTCGACGACGTCTTGTTCCAGGTCGTACGCGGGCAGTTCAGCGCGGCCGCGATCGCGCGTAAGCTGGTGCCCGAGTCGGAGCCGGCGCCGCCGAGCGAGCCCGCGTCGGCGTTCGGTGGGTTGCTCCGCCGGTTTCGCCGGCCTACCGAGCCCGCGACGCCCGTGCTCATCGGCGGCGAAGCGGGCATGGTCATCCGGATGGCGCGCTGCTGCACCCCGCTGCGCGGGCAGCCGATCGAGGGCTACATCACGCGTGGCAAGGGCTTCACGGTGCACCGTGTCGAGTGCGCCGAGCTCAAGAAGCTCGACCCGAACCTCCGCATCCGGTGCGCGTGGGATCCGGACTCGACCGCGCGCCAGGCGGCCGAGATCTCGGTCGTATGCTCAGATCGTCCGGGCATCCTCGCGAGCATCAGCAAGACGTGCGAGGTCGCGAACGTCAACATCGGGCGCGCCGAGGTGCGCCCGCTGAGCGACGGTCGCGCCCTGGTCGTGCTCGAGGTCGCCGTGTTCGACGGTGAAGAGCTCGCGCGGCTGATCCGGTCCGTCGAGAAGGTGCCGGGCGTGGAGTCGGTGTCGAAAGGG
The DNA here is from genome assembly GCA_903897935.1 of uncultured Pseudomonadota bacterium. GTDB lineage: Bacteria > Myxococcota_A > UBA796 > UBA796 > CAIUDO01. The sequence goes on along the minus strand of CAIUDO010000673.1, from coordinate 3,487 downwards.
CCGGCCTGATCCTCGATCCTCAGGCCGAAGCTCAGGCGCCGAACACGAACGGGGCCGCGCCCTCCGGCAGCCGCCACACCGCGCGCCGCCCCTCCACTCCGACCAGCCGACCCTCGGTGACCCACCGCAGCGCGAGCGGGTAGATCCGGTGCTCCACCGTCAAGATCCGGACGGCCAAGGTCGCTTCGTCGTCTTCGGGGAGCACCGGCACCGCGCCCTGCACGAGGATCGGCCCGGTGTCGGTGCCGGCGTCGACGAGGTGCACCGTGGCCCCGGCGACGCGCACCCCGTGCTCGAGCGCCTGCCGCTGAGCGTGCAACCCCGGGAACGCGGGCAACAACGACGGGTGGATGTTGAGCACCTTGCCCGGGAACGCGTCGAGCAGCCCGTCGCCGACGATGCGCATGTACCCGGCGAGCGCGACCCACGCGACGGCCTGCGCCCGCAGCGCCGCGACGATGGCCGCCTCATGCGCCGCGCGCCCACCCCCGCGCGGCAGCCACCGCGCCTCGATCCCCGCGCGCTCGGCCCGCACGAGCGCGCCCGCGTCGCGGCGATCCGAGAGCACCACCACGATCTCGGCCGGGAACGCCGGATCCTGAGTGGCGTCGATCAACGCCTGCAGGTTCGTGCCGCCGCCGCTCGCGAGCACCCCGACGCGTACGCGGCTCATTCGAACACGACCTCTCCGTCCCCGGCCTCCACGGTGCCGACCTGCGACCCACCCACGAGCGCGACCGCGTCCGCCACGCGATCCGGCCTGACGGCGATGACCATGCCCAAGCCGAGGTTGAACGTCCGCAACATCGACGCGTCGTCGATCCCGCCCAACCGGCGCAGCGCCGCGAAGATCGGCGGCTCGACCCACGACGACCGCGAGATCCGCGCGTGCACGCCGTCCGGGAACATCCGAGGCACGTTGCCGGGCAGGCCCCCGCCCGTGATGTGGGCGGCCCCGAGCATCAAGTCCGCGGCGTGCAGCGCCAGCAGCTCCTTGACGTAGATGCGCGTCGGCTCGAGCAAGACCGCGCCGAGCGGCCGGTCGAGCTCGGGCACCATCGAGGCAGCGTCGAGCCCAGCCCCCGCCATCACGTGCCGCACGAGGGAGAACCCGTTGCTGTGCACGCCGGACGACGGCAAGCCGATCAGCGCGTCGCCCGGCTGGATCCGCGCGCCGTCGCACAAGCGCGCGCGCTCGACGACGCCGACCGCGAAGCCCGCGAGATCGTAGTGCCCCGGCGCGTACATCCCGGGCATCTCGGCGGTCTCTCCGCCGACGAGCGCGCACCCGGCCCGGACACAGCCCTCGGCGATGCCCTCGACCACCGACGCCGCCTCGTGCGGGTGCAGCTTGCCGGTCGCGAAGTAGTCGAGGAAGAACAAGGGCTCCGCGCCGACGACCGCGATGTCGTTCACGCACATCGCGACGAGGTCGATGCCGATCGTGGTGTGCTGGCCCATCGCCTGCGCGACCAGCAGCTTGGTGCCGACCCCATCGGTGCCGCTGACCAGGATCGGGTCGCGGTAGCGCCCCCCGAGCCCCACCAGCGCGCCGAAGCCCCCTACCCCCGACAACACCTCGGGCCGCATGGTGCGCTTGACGATCGGCTTGATGCGCTCGACGAGCGCGTCCCCGGCGTCGATGTCGACCCCGGCCTCACGATAGGCGTCCGCCACGGGTCCTCCTGGTCGACGTTCCGAGGTGGCGCCCGCTGTATTGCCGGGTGGTGGCCGCGGCAACGACGCCGGCACACCAGCGGCCCAGCGTGCGCGCCGAGCCGTCGTCAGTCGGTGACGCTCGGAGCGGCGCCGGAGCGCTCGTTCCACAAGCGCGTCGCCTCCTGCAGCCGGGCGTGGACCACCCGGTAGACGCCGGGATCCCAGGTGAGCTGGCTGTGGCCGATCCCCGTCACCCGCACGTTCGACATCGAGCTCTCGCCGTCACGCGGCCGCAGCACCGAAGCCCACGAAGGGCACACGAGGTCCCCGGTCGAGTAGATCGACGTCAACGGGACGTGCGCCGGGAAGGTGTCGCGGTTGAGCGCGCGCACCACCTTGCTGTACGGCATCAGCTCGCTCACCGACGCGACGGCCTGCAGCGGCATCGCCACAATCGCGGTAGGAGCACCATGATGCGGTGTCCCGAGGGTGATGAGGCCCTTCACCCGCCGCCCGCCGCCGTGGTGTTGGATGTAGCGCCGCGCGACGAGCCCGCCCTTGCTGTGCCCGATCACGTGGATCGCCTCGAACCCGTGACGCGCCGCCAGGCCCTCGATCTTCGCCGCCATCCACACCGCCAGCCGGTCGACCGGCTTGGTGTTGAAGCGCGCCAGCAGCCCGCCGACGTCGAACGACATCACCGAGAACCCGTCGTGACGGAGCCGGTCCTCCATGACCTCCCAGATGTTCCGGGTCTGGAAGAAACCATGGAGGAGCAGCACGACCTCACGACCGGCGAAGTCGTCGCGCCGCTCGACGCGGTCCGCGCTGACGTACACCTTCCGGATGCTGCCGAGCTGGTCGCGCAGCCGACGATAGATCCACGGCCCCTGCGTCAACGTCGCCTCACCGGCCGAACGTAGCACCGCCGGCGGGCCTCGTGGCAGGGGGCTGTCGACGCGGTAGAATGGCCGCGTTGGAGGAACCCGATGCGCCCGATCCACCTGTGTTCGCTGCTCCTGATCGCGTGCGGCGGCAAAGAGGAGTCCGCCGAAGGCCCGGCCCCGCCGGCGCCCGTGCCGAGCGACGAGGTCGAGTGCGGCGACAACGGCCCCACGGTCGAGGCGCTCACGATTACGGACAACGGGTTCTTCTCGTGCGAAGCTCAATCATGGCCGAGCGCGCTGCTCCTCGCCGAGGTGAGCGACCCCGACGGGGACCTCACCTTCTACACGTACCGGGTGTGGTGGGACACCGTGCTCGACGGCGCAGTCGACACCGGCGGCTCGTACGTCGAGGTCTACGAGACGCTGGCCGACGACGCGTGCACGATCGGCGACGCAGACGTCGGCTTGATCCTCTGCATCACCGGCAACCCGCCGTACGAGACGGACGTGGAGTTCGGGGTCGTCATCTACGACCAGAAGGGCAACCCGTCGAACGGCGGCGCGGCGTTCATCGCTACGTTCCGCACCCCTGACTCGAACGGCAACTACTGATGGTCGCCCGGAGCCGACGCGGGCGCCTGCGCCGGCAGAGCACTCGCGACAAGCTGATGGAGCGGCTGGAGATCGAGAACCCGGCGTTGTTCGCCGAGCTCGCCGAGCTACGTCGGTACAACCCGCAGGCGTATCGTAAGCGGTTCTTGGAGATCGGCTTGATCGAGGACCGCGGGAAGAAGGTCGTCGTCGAGGACGACGAGGACTGATCACCCGTCGACGCTCGCCGCCACGATGAGCCGCTGGACGTGCTCATCGTCGAGCCCCCACGCGCGCTCCAGCGGCACCTCCAGGCCATCGAGCCACAGCGCCGGGACGGGGGCCTGCCG
>CAIUDO010000672.1 GCA_903897935.1 uncultured Pseudomonadota bacterium | reverse complement strand
GGCGGCCAACGGCACGACGGGCTTCAGCAACCCGTTGGCCGGCGGGCTGTTCGGCGTGGCCAGCAGCGGCGGGGACCTCAACCTCACGTACACGCCGGCCGCCCCCTCGTCGAACATCGTGATCGACGTTCCGAGCGGGACGCAGACGCAGTCCCAGGCGGGTCACGCGCAGATCGCGGTGGCGGACTCGGTGACGAAGACGGGCGCCGGCACGGTGGTGATGGACGCGGCGAACGGCTACACGGGTCCGACGACGGTGTCGGCGGGGACGCTGCAGGTGGCCAACGCCAACGCGGTGGCGTCGAGCGCGGTGACGGTGGCGAGCGGTGCGACCCTGTCGGTGGCGAGCGGGACGACGATGAAGTCGCCGAGCGTGACGGTGAACGGCGGGACGGTGTCGGCCGGGACGCTGGCGGTGAACTCGGCGACCGGCGTGGCGTCGCTGGTGATCAACTCCGGGACGATCGCGAGCACGACGGGGGTGCTGGTGGGTCCGGGCGGGCTGGTGGACCTTCCGGACGCGTCGCGGGTGAGCGTTGGGGTGGCGAGCCTGGCGGTGGACCAGACGACCGGTGGCGGGAAGATCGACCTGGGTTCGGGTCAGGTGACGATCGCCGCGGGCGGGATCACGGCGGCGGATCTGCGGGCGGACATCATCGCGGGTCGGAGCGGCGGCACGTGGTCTGGGGCGTCGGGGATCACGTCGTCGGCCGCGGCGGCGACTCCCGGGACGCGTGCGGTGGGGTACACGGTGGCGGGTGACGGGACGGCGAAGGTGTCGTTCTCGGCTCCTGGCGACTCGAACCTGGACGGTCTGGTGAACTTTTCGGACATCCAGGCAATCATCAACGGCGGGCGGTACGGGCAGTCTGGCACGACCGGCGTGTGGGCGGTTGGCGACTTCAACTACGACGGTCAGGTGAACTTCACGGACATCCAGGTGATGCTCAACGCCGGCCGCTACGGTCAGGCTTCGTACTTCCCGGCGGCTCCTTCGGGGGCGTCGCTGGGCGGCCTGGGTTCGCCGGCGGCGGTGCCGGAGCCGGGCACGACCGTGCTGGTGGCCGCCGCGGCCGCCGCCGCGGGGCTCGCGTTGCGGCGGCGACGCCGGTGAATACGGTCTTGCACAAGACTCCAGAGCCAACACCGTCTTACGTCGTTCAGACCGTCCGTTTTCGTGATTCCGTTTGCGGCGACGACACGCCTTGACGGCTGCAGTAAGCCCACGCCACACTACCCTCCGCACGAGGGGCCACCTTTGGTGGCATCCTTCGGTAGTTTCAGGGTACTGCGGAGTTGAAGTTGATGAGCTGCTTTTCTTGCAACTCCTGCTTGGGTGCTGCGCTCGTTTTGCTCGTGAGTGCAGTTCAAACGGCTGTTGCTGCAGATCGCTTCTGGGTCGCAGCGCCCTCCGTGCCGGCCTTGTGGGCAAACCATATGAGTTGGGCTGGAGGTGTGTCACCTACGGCGATCGACAGAGCAATTATCGCCAACGGTGGTACGGCTATCGTTGACTCGACGACGCAGGTGCTCAGTGTCCATGTCGGCAGCGAGGCGTCTTCAGC
>CAIUDO010000671.1 GCA_903897935.1 uncultured Pseudomonadota bacterium | reverse complement strand
GGTGCGCTCGATACGCCGCCGCGAGGTCCGCGTCGAACACCACGCCGCGATGAAGCGGCTCGATCCCGCCGACGCCGAGCCCGACGAGCTCAGCGACGAGCACGTCTCGGGTCTCGGCGGGGCACGTCGCGATCCACTTCGGCATCGCCGCCCAGGTAGCGCGCGTAACGCCGAGGGGCCGACAGGATAGAGCACCGCATGAACAACGACCTGCTCCGGGCCGTGCTCGCGCGCCCCGACGACGACGCCCCACGCCGCGCCTGCGCCGACGCCCTCGGCGCCGACCCACGCGCGGAGTTCATCAGGCTGCAGCTCGCCAACAAGGGACGCGCCGGCTCGATCGCGCCTCGCCAGCGCGAGCTGCTGGAGCGGCACCGGCGGGACTGGTTGGGACCGCTCGCTGGAATCGTCAAACAAGCAGGGTTCTCGCGCGGCTTTGTAGACTTCGTCGTCATGGACGCCGACGCCTTCGTCACCCACCACGCCGCGTTGTTCGCGGCGGCGCCCGTGACGGACCTCGGGCTGGACAACGCCGGCGGCCGCCCCGCCGTGTTTCGGGCGCCCGGGCTCGCCCGGCTGCGGGCCCTCACGCTGACCGGCGGCCTCACCGACGCCGACGTCACCGCGCTCGCCGCGTGCCCGCACCTCGCTGGGCTCGTGCGGCTCGACCTCAGGCACAACCGCATCACTCGGGCGGGCCTCGAGGCCCTCGCGGGGTCGCAGCACCTGCGCGGGCTCAAGGGGCTCGACCTCTCCGGCAACCCGGTGCCCGATCCCCGCCCGACGCCGGTCGGCGAGTGGCCCGACGTCTCGTGGCAGACGAGCGCCCTGAACCGCGAGCTGGTCGCGCGCTACGGCCCGCTCCCGTGGCTGACGCGCCACGACGAAGGCGGCTTGCCCCCCGTCGGCGACCTGTAGCGCACGAGCCGCCCCTAAGGTCGGCGGTTGGCCTTCCGTGAGGCGGCGGTCACGGAGGGCCGCCCCATAGCAAGTACACAACGCCTTCGCGGCCGACGAGGCCGTCCCCGTCCGGCTCGCCGACCAGCAGCTCCGAGGTGCCGTCGCCGTCCAGGTCGCCCGGCGCCGCCACCGGGGCGAGCCCGCCGCCCGCGGTCTCGCCACGCACGCGACCATAGGCGTCACCCACCCGCAGGGTGCCAGCGATCGGCCCCCGCACGACGAACACCGCGCCCGTGTCGGCCACCGCCCCGGCCGCGCGCGACGCCCCCACGGCCAGGTCCACTGCCCCGTCGGCGTCGACATCGCCGGCGCCCGCCACCGACCACCCCGCGCGGTCACCCGCCGCCTCGCCGAGCAGGGTGGCATCCGCCGTCTCCAGCAGGCGCGTGCCCTCCACCGGCCCGCGGACCAGGTACGCGGCGCCGGCGTCGGTGCCGCTGGCGTCGTTGTACGGCGCCCCTACGATCACGTCGTCGTACCCATCACCGTCGACGTCGCCCGCCGAGGCCACGGCGCTCGCGTGGTCGTCGGCCCCGACGCCCGCCAGCACCGCGGTCGCCTCGATCAGCGTCACATGCCCCGGCGGCAGCCCCGTCCACAGGGTGACGGCGCCGCGGCCGCCGTCGCGCCCCATCGCCCCGACGAGCAGGTCCGGCAGGCCGTCGCCGTTGGTGTCGCCCCCCACGTGCACCGCGCTGCCGAAGCCGTCATCGTGCACCGCCCCGACCACGCAGGCGGGGCCGGCACGCATGTACGGATGCACACCGGTCACCGGCCCCGGCCACACACAGGCCCCCCCGAGGCCGGTGGCCCAGCTGGTGACGACCACGTCAGCGAACCCGTCACCGTCGAGATCGCCGCCGCCCACGGCATCCCCGGCACGGGTATTGCCACCGATCCCAACGAAGATCGCGTCAGCGGTCCCGAGCGGGACCGTGCCTGACACCGGCCCGAGGACCAGGTACGCCACCCCCGACCACCACCCGTGCGTATTGTCATTCGGCGCACCCACGAGCACGTCATCCAGGCCGTCGTCGTTTACATCGCCCGCGCCCGCGAGCGCGTACCCGGCCCACTGGAACCGGTTCGCGCCCGTCAGCGTTGCGCCGGCGGCCGCCGCGACGTCGGTGCGGGCGCCCGGCAGATGCGGACCGAACAGCACGTACACGCTCCCACTCCCGCTCCCCCCCTCGTCGGCCTGCGGCGCGCCCAGGAGGAGGTCAACGGTGCCGTCGCCGTCGACGTCTCCGGCCACCGCAACCGCATGCCCGAGTTTGTCCACCGACGCGAATCCGCGCCACGACGCCTCGGCCGACGACACGAGCCGCTCGCCCTCCAGACCGCAGGGGTCGACGATCCCGTCGCAGTCGTTGTCCACGCCGTCGCCGCACACCTCCGGCAGACCAGCCGCCACGTCGGCGCGGGCGTCGTCGCAGTCCGTGCCGCCGCACGCCAGCGGGCCTTCGCCGTCGCCGTCCGCGTCGGCCTCCTCCGCCGGGACCACGCCGTCGCAGTCGTCGTCCCCGGCGTTGCACCGCTCGACGGCGCCCGGGAACACGTCGGCGTCAGCGTCATCGCAGTCGCCCGGGGTCGCGGCGTACCCCGGCGGCGCCGGCCCCTCGCACCACGCGATCCATACGTCGTCGCGGCCGTACCCGTCGCCGTCGACGTCCGGGTACGCCCCCCACGACGGCCCGCCGGCGGCGTCTTCGTCCACCTCCCCGTCGCAGTCCTGGTCCACCCCGTCGCAGCGCTCCGTGGCCAACGGGTACACGTCGGGGTCGGTGTCGTCGCAGTCCTCGCACGACGCGAAACCGTCCCCGTCCCCGTCCCCTCCGCCGGCCACCCCGTCGCAGTCGAGGTCCACCACCCCGTCGCACGCCTCGACCGCCAGCGGGTGCACCGCCGAGTCCCCGTCGTCGCAGTCCCCGCTGCGGTCGACCTCGCCGGAGACACCGTCGCACGCCCACCTCACGGCGGCGTCGTCACCCCACCCGTCGGCGTCCCGGTCCGCGAACCACGGCGCGGCCCCGAGCGCCTCGGCGCCGCCGACCACGCCGTCGCAGTCGCCGTCCACCCCGTTGCAGACCTCGACCGCGCCGGGGAACACGTCGGCGTCGGCGTCGTCGCAGTCTCCGCCAAACATCACCGTCCATGGCGGCGGGAAGCAACTCCACCCGCCGGATCCGCCGTAGCCGTCCCCGTCCGCGTCGTCGTACGCGAGCACCGCATCCGAGAGGTCGGCGTCGTCCTCGTCGATCAGGCCGTCGCAGTCGTTGTCGGCGCCGTCACACACCTCGGGGAACCCTGTCCCGACGTCGGCGCGCTCGTCGTCGCAGTCGCCCGCGGTGGACACCCGATCCTCGTACGGCGGGTCGCACGCGAGCGTGAACGCATCGTCGTCTCCCAGGCCGTCGCCGTCGCGATCGAGGTACCAAGCGATCTCGTCCACCGCGCCCACGTCCACGTCGCCGTCGCAGTCCTGGTCGCGGGCGTCACAGGTCTCGGGCGCGCCGGGGTACACGTCTGGGTCGGCGTCGTCGCAGTCAGAGCCATCGGCCACGAAGCGCGGGGGGGCGTCGCAGGCGACGGCGGTGACGTCCCGGCCGCCGTACCCGTCGCCGTCGTCGTCGAGGTGCCACGTCACGACGTCGATCGGATCCTCGTCCACCACGCCGTCGCAGTCGTTGTCGCGCGCGTCGCACGACTCCGGGGCGCCTGGCCACGTTTCGCCCCTGCCGTCGTCACAGTCGCCGCCCACCGCGACCGACCCCGGCGGCGGCTCGCAGCCCTCGTACTCCGCGCCGCCCCACCCATCGCCGTCGCCGTCGTAGAACCAGTGCGGAGCGTCGGCGGGGGGCTCGTCCACCGCACCGTCACAGTCGTCGTCCTTCCCGTTGCACAGCTCCTCGGCGCCCGCGTTCACCGCCGGGTCAGCGTCGTCGCAGTCGCCTCCCCCGTCGGCCAGCGCCCCGACACACGACGAGATCTCGTGGTCGAGGTCGCCGTACCCGTCGCCGTCGAGGTCCGCGGGCCCCACCTCGGCGTCATCGGCCACGCCGGTGCAGTCGTTGTCCAGCCCGTCGCAGCGCTCCTCGGCCCCCGGGTAGACGGTGGGGTTTCCATCGTCGCAGTCACCAGGGGCGGCCGCCGCGCCCACCGGCCGGGTGCACGCCGCGACCTCGTGGGCGCCGAACCCGTCGCCGTCGTGATCCACGAACCAAGTGCGCACGCCGACGTCCGAATCAGCGTCGTCGCAATCGATGCTGATCGGTACCCCGTCGCCGTCGCCGTCGAACGCAACGTCGCTGCACGCCGCGAGCCACAGCGCCACCAAGATCGGCCACCGCATCCGACCCCCAGCGGGATGGTAGCATCGGGCAACACGACCGGCGTCGCAGTTCAGCACGTGCAGGCGTGTCGGTGGATCCCGGACGAGCGCGCGCCTCACCGCCGCGGGCGAGGCAGCACCGGTGTGGCGGGCTGAGGGGGGTCCATGGGTGGTCGCGGAACAAACGCCGGCGAACTTACGTGTCCCTGGAGCAATCCCGCTTCAACTTGACCGCGCGATCGCGGACGGGTCCCGGCTCTACCAGACGGGCCACAAGTGCGCTCGATCGTGTAGCTTTGCTCGCAGGGGCGGGGAGGGCGCCACCGCCCCCTCGGGCGGGTGTCAAGTCGAAGGGCGATCGCTCCCGGGCCACGCAAGTTCGAGGCCGATTGCTCCGCGACGCGACGGGCGCGACTGACGGGCCGGGGGCGGAGCTCGTGATTCGGCTGCCGTCCGGGTTGGCGCGCGCGGGCGCCGGGGGCAGCAGGCAGGGATGCCGCGATGGCCGAACGACGCGCTCAAGCCCTCTTCAAAACTGGAATCCAAGCGGAGCACCTCGGCGTGCGCGTGACCGGACGTAACCCCGGAAGTGAAGCGTGCAGGTCGTCGTAGCGGAGATGGTTGATGGGGTCAACGCGTCGCTTGATCCAGTTCGCGAAGTTGGTTCGAGGAACTGGAATCCAAGCGGAGCACCTCGGCGTGCGCGTGACCGGACGTAACCCCGGAAGTGAAGCGTGCAGGTCGTCGTAGCGGAGATGGTTGATGGGGTCAACGCGTCGCTTGATCCAGTTCGCGAAG
>CAIUDO010000670.1 GCA_903897935.1 uncultured Pseudomonadota bacterium | reverse complement strand
AGCAGATCGAGTCGCAGCTCAAGCAAGAGGCGATGGACGCCTACGTCACCAAGCTGCGCGACGCCGCGACGGTCACGCGGGTGGCCGAGCCGTTCCCGGCGGCGGGCGCCGCACCGGCAGCGCCCGAGGGCGCCCCGGCTCCGGCTCCGGCCGCGGGCGGTTGAGCATGCGCTGGGCGGTCATCCTCGGGGCGTCGTCTGGGTTCGGCGCCGCCACCGCGCGCGCGCTCGCCGCGGAAGGGTACGGCATCTTCGGCGTCCACCTGGACCGCCGCGGCGCTCAGCCCGCCATCGACGCACTCGTCGCCGAGCTGCGCGCGTTCGGGGTGCCGGTTGCGTTTCACAACGGGAACGCCGCCCGTGACGACACGCGCGCCACGATCATCGAGCAGATCCAAGCGACCGTCGGTGCCGGTGAGGTCGCGGTGCTGTTGCACTCGCTCGCGTTCGGGACGCTGCGCCCGTACCTCGCCCCCGAGGGGCGGGACGCGTCGATCGCGCGCTCCCACCTAGAGATGACCGTAGACGTGATGGGCCACTCCCTAGTGTACTGGGCCCAAGATATCGTTAGTTGCGGGCTTATGGTGAACGGGGGCCGCATCTTCGCCATGACCAGCTCGGGCAGCCTGGTCGCGTGGCCGTCGTACGGCGCGGTGTCTGCTGCGAAGGCCGCGTTGGAGGCGCATGTGCGCCAGCTCGCGCTCGAGCTGGCCCCGCACGGCATCACGGTCAATGGCATCATGGCCGGCGTGACGCGCACCGCCGCGCTCGAGAAGATCCCAGGGGCCGACCAGATCGCCCGCAAGGCGCTGGAGCGCAACCCACACGGCCGGCTGACCCAGCCGGAGGACGTTGCGCACGCGATCGTCGCGCTGTGCTCCCCGCGGACGGCGTGGATCACCGGGAACCTGATCCGCGTGGATGGTGGCGAGACGATCGCGGGCTGAGGCGGTCAGGGCGCCGGGGCGGGTTCCGGTGCGTCGGGCGCGGCTTCCGGTGGTTCGTTCGCCTTTGGCGCGCCGATGGCTCCTTCCATAGGATAGATGCCCATCATCTTCTCGCCGCGCTCGATCGACGCCATGCGGTCGACCATCGTGCCGAGCAGGACGTTGCTGTTGAGCTGCTTGCTCTCGAACCCCCAGAGGACGAAGCTGCCGTACGTGTGCGCGGCTTCGTACCACTGGAACGAGCTCCCGTAGAACGCGTCGATGCCCCACCGGGCGCCCGTGCTGATCTGGGCGAGGGACAGCGTCGGCGGCCGGGTGGTCCGCTGGTAGGTGTCGGGCAGGGTGGCCTCGTACGCCTTGGTCCGCTCGATCTCACGGGCGCGGGCGCCCTCCGACACCTCGTCCCAGGTACGCTGGTTGAAGTTTGAGATCGGGTCGCCGCTGTGCTCGAGCATGACCCAGCCGCCGGTGGGGTCGACCGAGCCGCGCAGCGCGGGGGTCCAGGCGTCGATCTTTGTGCCGTCGGCGGCGTAGGCGGTGACCGTCTCGCCCACCCCGACCGCGAGCAGACGCGGGCCGGGGGCCCACGTGAAGGTGTCGACCGCCCAGGTCAGCCACTCGAACGCGGGCTTCACCGCGCCGTCGTCGAGGTCGAGCCGGTAGACATGGCGCTCCTTCGAACCTTCTCGCGCGGCGGTGAACAACACCTCGTTGGGGGCGTCGCCGCGCACGAGCTCGGACGGGTCGAGCAGGCCAGGCAGCGGGCGCTCGATCAGGTTGCGCTGCTCGACGTCGAACACGGCGATTCGGGTGGGTTCGCCTGGGTTCGCGGGCGGGAGCGGCATCGCGATGCGGGTAGCGGTGACCCACCCGGCGGTGCCGGTGGGCAGCAGGGTGGGGATCGTGATGACCGGCTTCTGCTCGT
>CAIUDO010000669.1 GCA_903897935.1 uncultured Pseudomonadota bacterium | reverse complement strand
CTCGACGACCCTTGTGTAGAGGTCGTCGCCCGCGTGAGGCCAGCGCGAGCAGGACATGGTGCTCGCTCGCCGACGCAAAACCAGCCGCAATCGAGAGAACTCTCGACAGCTCACGCTCGCCGTCTCGGCCGCATCCCTCGGCAATGTTCGTGGGGATCGAGGCGGCTGACCTTCGCAATTGTGCTGTTAGTCCGTACCGTTTATCGGACGAAAAACGCTTGGGACGTACCGTAGACCTCGAGCGCAAGCCGATGCGCCGTCTGCCCACGGTGCCAGTTCCGTGAAGTCCCGCACGTCGCCTCCCGCCGGAGCTGAAGGCTGATTGCTCCGCTCTTTCTCGGCTACGTGATCGGCAATGGCTATAGCGAACGCCTACCGCGCCTCCAGGTAGGCGTCGGTCGCTGCGTAGATGTCCTGGTTGCCGGACACCATCATCGCGATGAGCAGGTCCTCCCCGACGAGGCCGTCCACCTCCGTCGTGATCTCGTTCCAACCTGCCATCAGCCGAATGGTCGACGCGGCTTCCGGTCCGTAGAACAGGTCGATCGAGTAGCTCTGGACCACGCAATTCTTGCCGTTCTCCGAGCAGCCGCCGTCGGGCACCCACGATCGGCCCACCACCGCCCGCGTGCCGTCGTCGAGCGTCGCCCACCGGTAGTCCTTGTGCAGGGTGTACGCGATGTTGACGCCGAACGACCCGCTCTTGTCGACGGTGCTCACGGTGCGGACGAGGCCCTCGCCGTCGATGAACGCGCCGACGTCGCCCTCCGTGATCTCACGCGTGTACACCGTGTAGGAGTCTGGTTCGTTCCACGTCTGGTCCTCGAGCACCAACAACGCGGCGTGATCGTCGACCGGGTACGGCGACGGGCCCGCGAGCGCGACCCCGATCGCCTCGGCGAGCACGGCGCCGGGCGGCACCCCGACGTCCAAGACGACCTCGTCGGTGAGCGGCGCGAGCGTGTAGCCCTCCCAGGCCTCCTCCGTGGTGCCGGTCTGGCGGAGCCACGGGCCGAGGTTCTCCATCGCGTCGCCGACGAGCTCCTCGTCCTCCCAGTTCTGGTACAGATACCGGGTCAGCCCGTCGAGGTCTTCCGGCGCAGCCTCGCGCTCACGGGCGCACCCGCACATCACGACGACCACGGCGCAGCGGACGACCATACCCACCTCTCGTCGGGCCTATCACGGCGCGGCGCGAGCGGATATCGAGGGCGGGGAGGCGCCGTGGAGTCCGACGTCCTGTACGAGCTCGTGGTGGACGCGGTTCGGGCCGCGTTGGAAGAGGATCATGGCGGCGACCGGGTCCGCCTGCACAAGCGCCTGGTCGAAGGCGCGGTCGTGTTCAAGGACGCCGAGGGCAAGGTCGTCCGCGAGGTGCCCGCCGAGCAGATCTTCAAGAAGGTCACCGCGGTCCGGGAGCGGCTGCGCGTCATCGAGCAGAAGCTCAACAACCACCCCGCGTTGTCGAACGAAGACCGCGCGGAGCTCCAGGGGCTCATCACCCGAGCGTACGGGAGCCTCACCACGTTCAACTTCATGTTCCGCGACGAAGCCGACAAATTCCAGGGGATGGGCAGCTGAAGGTGCCCGAGACCCGCCGCCTCTTGCTGCTCTACACCGGCGGAACCATCGGCATGCGCGCGTCGGCGGCCGGCTACGTGCCCGCACCCGGGGCGCTGCAAGAGCTGCTGCGCGGCTTGCCGACCTTCCACGACCCGTCGATGCCGCTGTTCACCACCCCGGTGTTCCCGAGCGGCGCCCGGATCCGATACGATCTGCGTACCTACGAACCCCTCATCGACTCGTCGTGGATGAACCTCGCCGACCACGAGCGCATCGCGCGCGACGTCTACGAGGCGTACGACGCCTACGACGGGTTCGTGGTCCTGCACGGGACGGACACGATGGCGTACACGGCCGCCAGCCTGTCCTTCATGCTCGAAGGGCTCGGCAAACCTGTCATCCTCACCGGATCGCAGATCCCGATCACGCTGCAGCGCAACGACGCGACCGACAACCTGCTCGGCGCGATGATGGTCGCGGCGGAGCGCGCGGTCCCCGAGGTCTGCGTCTGGTTCGCGAACCGACTGCTGCGCGGCAACCGAGCGCGAAAGCTCGACACCGACGGCCTCGACGCGTTCCAGTCTCCGAACGCGCCCCCGCTCGCGCAAGGCGGCGTCGACATCCGCCTCGACGCGGCGCAGGTGCTCCCGATGCCGACCGGGCCGCTGCGGCTGCGCGCGGGGGCGTGCCCAGAGGTCGTCTCGTTGAGGTTGTTCCCCGGGATCGACGCGCGCGTCGTCCGGAACGTCGTGGCCCCCCCGGCCCGCGCGGTGGTGATCGAGGCGTTCGGGTCGGGGAACGCGCCGGACAACCGTCCCGAGCTGGTCGACGCCCTGGCCGAGGCCAGCGCGCGGGGCGCCGTGCTCGTCGTCTGTACGCAGTGCGTCGCGGGCACCGTCAACCGGCGGTACGCGTCGAGCAGCGGGCTCGCGCGCGCGGGCGCGGTGTCGGGGGGTGACCTGACGCCCGAAGCCGCCCTCATGAAGCTCTCGTGGCTGCTCGGGCAAGGCTTGTCGCCCGACGAGGTCCGCGCCGCGGTCGGGACGTCGCTGCGCGGAGAGATCACCGAGGCCGCGTCCACGCGGTGGTCGCTCGACGATCCGAGGTTCGCGGCGGCGATCGCGCGCGTGCTGGGCGCTCCGGATCCCGGCGCGCCGGTCGACGGCCTGCGGGCGGCGTTGCTCCCCTCGCTCCTGGGCGCCGCGGCCACCCACGGCGACGTCGCGGCGTTGCGCCTGCTCTTGTCGGCCGCCGGGGCGGTCAACCTCGCGGACGCGGACGGCCGGACGGCGCTGCACCGCGCCGCGGCGGCGGGTCACCTCGAGGTCGTACACGCACTGCTCAAGGCGGGCGCCGACCCGTTCGTGCTCGACCAACGGGGCCGCTCGTCGTTGACCGAGGCGTATGAGCGCGGCCACGCCGCGATCATCGACGCGCTCGTCGCGGCCGGGGCCTCGGTGCGCGCGGACGACCTCGATCTGGCGCTCCGTGGCGCCGCTCGGCGCGGGAGCGCGGAGGCCACGCGGGCGCTGCTCGACGCGGGCGCCGACCCCAGCGCCGCCGACACCCTCGGCCGCACGGCGTTGCACCTGGCGGGGCTGGCGGGCTGCGCCGAGACCTGGGCGCTCCTGGTCGACGGCGGCGCCGACCTCACGCGCACGGACCGGTTCGGACAGACCGCCGAGCAGCTCGCGGCATCGGTCGGCCACCGCCTGGGCCGCAACGGACCGGCCAAGTCGTGACGATCTACCAGCCGAGGCGGCGGCGTGCGTCGCGGACCGCGCACGCGATCGTCAACACACACGGATCGCACGCGCTGCCGCAGCACGAGGCCCAGGTGTCGGGATCCTCGTCCAGGTACATCCGGATGAGGCCGACCTGATCCGGAGCGAGCCCAGCGCGCGCCGCGGCGTCGCGGAGGGCGACCGCGACGACCTCGGGGGCAGTCTCCGCCTCGGACGCCACCTACCGGGCCCCTTCGGCCTGCATGACGTCTTGCGGCGACAGCCCGAGCTCGCGCCGAACCCGCTCGTTGTGGGCGTCGACCTCGCGCTGGGCCGCGTCGTGGTCGATGACGTACGGGAAGTCGTACTTCGAGTGCCGCAGCCGAGACGACGGGATCGAGCCGCCCACGAAGCCGACGAACGCGGCGCAGGTGCCGCCGAGCCCGGCCAGCATCCATTGTTGGCGTTGCGCCGGGGTCGCGCTGTACCGCGACCCGTACCAGCCCGCGATCGACGCGGCGAGCCCGCCGACGCCCACCGTATACAATGCCGTCGCGACCGACTTTTGGCGCCCAATGGTGGTCTCGAGCTCGGTGGCGCGGTCAACGTCACCCACCGCGCGGAAGAACTCGGGCACCTCGAGGCGCTCGGCGCCCTGGTACACCGCCCACGTGCGGGTGGTGTACACCGGGTTCGGGACGACGACGCCGTAGCTCCAGCGGCGCCCTCCCCACCCGCCGATGTACGTGGCGCCGCCTCCGTGCAGCTCCGTCTCCGTGCCCATGCGCAGCGAACGCGCCTGATAATCACGGATCGCTGCCATGTCTGGCGGGCGCATCACGGTGGAGCCCGGGATCGCGAGCTGCGGCATCGACACGCCGGGGGGCGGGGGCATCGGGACACCGACCGGGACCGCGAGCGGCGGCGTGGCGGACGGCGCCGCGGCCGGCGGGGCCACCACGGGCGCGGCGGCGCCGGGAGCCG
>CAIUDO010000668.1 GCA_903897935.1 uncultured Pseudomonadota bacterium | reverse complement strand
GTCGCGCGCCTGGTCGACGCGGTGCACGGCTGGTCCCTCGGCGATCCGACCGACCCATCGGTGTCGATCGGCCCCGTCGTGCGCGCGCGCGCGGCCGCCCGCATCCGCGCCCAGGTCGACGACGCGTTGGCCGGTGGCGCCGTCGATCTCGTCGACCCCGCCCGCTACCCTGCCGACCGCCCCGGCACCCCCTACCTGCGCCCGTCGGTGCTCGTCGGCGTCACCCACCGGATGGAGGTGATGCGCGAGGAGACGTTCGGGCCCATCGTCGGCGTCATGCCGGTGGACTCGGACGACGAGGCGGTCGCGCTGATGAACGACAGCGCGTACGGCCTCACCGCGTCGGTGTGGACGTCCGACGAGGATCGGGCGTGGCAGATCGGGGATCGGCTCGACACCGGAACCGTCTTCATGAACCGCTGCGACGCGCTCGACCCCGAGCTCGCGTGGGTCGGCGTCAAGCACTCCGGGCGCGGCTGCACGCTGTCGCGCGTCGGGTACGAAGCGCTCACCCGCCCGAAGTCGTTCCACTTCCGAACCACCCTGTGACCCGAGGCGCCCCATGGCCACGCTGACCGGCAACTGGAACTACCCGACGTCCGTCAAGGCAGGTCCCGGACGGATCTCCGAGATCGCCGCCCACTGTCGCGACCTGGGCATCACCCGGCCGCTCGTCGTCACCGATCCCGGCCTCGCCCGCTTGCCGGTCGTCGCGCGGGTGGCGTCGTTGCTCGAGGCGGGCGGCCTGCCCACCCGCGTGTTCTCCGACGTCAAGGGCAACCCGGTGGGCGGCAACGTGACCGACGGCGTCGCCGCGTACCGGCTGCACGGCGCCGACGGCGTGGTCGCGCTCGGCGGTGGGAGCGCGCTCGACGTCGGCAAGGCGGTCGCGCTGATGGTCGGCCAGTCCCGCCCCCTGTGGGACTACGAAGACCGCGACGACTGGTGGACCCGCATCGACGGCGCCCGCATCGCGCCGATCGTCGCCGTCCCGACCACCTCGGGCACCGGCAGCGAGGTCGGGCGCGCGTCCGTCATCACCAACGACGAGACGCACCGCAAGATCATCATCTTCCATCCACGTATGTTGCCCGGACGGGTCATCGCCGACCCCGAGCTGACGGTGGGCCTGCCGCCCACGTTGACCGCGTGGACCGGCATGGACGCCCTGTCGCACAACCTTGAGGCCTACTTCGCGCCTGGATTTCACCCGATGGCGGACGGCATCGCGCTCGAAGGCGCGCGGCTCGCGTTCACGTGGCTGCGCACCGCGGTCGCCGACGGGGCGAACGTCGAGGCGCGCGCCATGATGATGGCCTCGTCGAGCATGGGCGCGGCGGCGTTCCAGAAGGGGCTCGGCGGCATGCACGCCCTCGCCCACCCGATCGGCGCCCGGCACGACACGCACCACGGCCTCACCAACGCGATCGTGATGCCGTGGGTGATGCGCTGGAACCAAGCGTACATCGAGGAGCGCGCGGCGCGGCTCGCTCGTTTGTGCGGCTTCGGCCACGACTTCACCAGCCTGCTCGACGCGGTGCTCGCCCTGCGCGCCGACCTCGGCATCCCCGACACCTTGTCGGCGGTCGGGCTGACGAGCGCGCACGTGCCGGATCTGATCCCGGGCGTCGTCGACGACCCGAGCGCGTCCGGCAACCCGCGGCCGATCGACGCAGCAGGCGCCGCGGAGCTGCTCGGGCTCGTGATCAACGGAGCCTGATCGAGGCTCCGCCGCGCTCGAGGATCACGCTCGTTCCGCGAATGTCGAAGTGATCGAACCGCTCGGCGGCGAGCAGGAAGCCGTCGGCAGCGGTGTCGACGCCGGTCGGCACCACGGTGTGGTGCACGAGCACGATCTTGCGGCGCAGCTCGGGCGCGAGGTGCCGCAGACGCTCGTAGTGCGTGTGCACCGTCCCCTCGAAGTGTGGGGTGAACGTGCAGTCGTGGAAGATCAGGTCGAACGGAGCGGTGGTCAGGATCGACGGATCGAGCGTGGTGTCGGACG
>CAIUDO010000667.1 GCA_903897935.1 uncultured Pseudomonadota bacterium | reverse complement strand
TTGGCCGCGGCGGGCTGCGCCGCCGGCTTCGCCGCGGCCGGCTTCGCCGCGACCGGCTTCGCCGCGACCGGCTCGGGTGGGTCGTCGAGCCCGAGCTCTTGCTCCCATCCGCTGCTCTTCTTGCCGCCGAACAGCCCACGCACCCAATCGATCAAGCCCACGTCGCGCTCCGTGTCGGCGGCTCTATCTCGCGACGGCCGCCGCTGCGGTCACGGACAGAGGTCGGTCCGCGCCCACCCGGCGCTCGACGCGGTGCCGCCGAGGCTGAACTCCGAGATCGCGGTGAACGCGCTCGTGGCGTTGTTGGTCTGGCTGAACACGAGGTCGGTCACGAGCGGCGTGAGCGGCGTGCCGCAGCCGGTCGACAACAAGTCGTCGGTGCGGGCGACGAACGTGCGGCTCGACGAGGTCTTTCCGACCATCGCCCACCCGGTGTCCACCCGGACCGCGCCGTACGCGGTGCCGGCGGCGTACGTCGTGCCGGCGATCGGCAGGCCGCTCGGGTCGAGCTCCAGCAGGCCCATCTGCCCGTTCCACGTGCCCGCGAGCATGAACCCGCCCGACGGCGTCTCGAGCACCTCCTCGCAGTTGGACGTCCCGGCGGTGTCGTAGGTCTTGGCCCACAGCAGGGTGCCCGACCCGTCGATGTGGGCGAGGAAGCAGGTGTTCGATCCGTCGGCGACGCTCGACGTCCACCCGGTCATCGCGTACGTGCCGTCCGACCGCGCCGACGTGTCCGCGGCCCAGTCGTACCCGGCGCCCCCGAACGAGCGGCTCCAGATGATGTTGCCGTCCGGGTCGGTCTTCGTGAGCACGGAGTTGTAGTTGTCGGCCGGGCTGCCGTACGAGCCCTCGCCGGTGCTGACCATGTTGCCGTCCGGCGTCACGTCGATGCCGTTGGTGTTGCCGCCGCCGCCGATGACGACCCGGATCCAGTCGAGCGTGCCGTCGGCGGCGTGCCCCGAGTCGTAGATGCCGGCGGTGCGGATGCCCCACGGCGTCTCTTTGACCGCGTACAAGCCCTGCTCTCCGTACCCGAAGTCCCAGTACTTCGCCCACAGGATGTTGCCGCTGCCGTCCGTCTTGATGAGGCCCGGATCGTTGTACGACGCCCGCTCGCCGGCGAGCAAGAACCCGCCGTCCGCCGTCGCGTCGAGGCCCGCCGCCGAGTACAGCGGGTACGTCTTCTGGAACGCGACGAGGCCGTCGCGGTCGAACCGGATGAGGAACGCGGCGCTGCTCCCGCCGCTGCCGACGGCCACGCTGTCGTCGTCGGTGTGCACGATCTCCATGTACGAGTAGGACGATCCTACGGAGTTGTTGATCTCGACCATCCACGTCGGGGCGTCGGGCAGCAGCGGGTCGGTGTCGTCCGGGTCGGCGCAGACGACGAAGCCGTCGGCGTCGGCGTCGGTGCGCTCGTCGACCGGGATCACCCCATCACAGTCGTTGTCCCACCCGTCACAGAGCTCGGGTGCGCCCGGGTAGACGGATGACCGCAGGTCGTCACAGTCTCCGTCGAGGACGGTGTGCCCGGCGGGGGTGACGCCATCACACGTAGTGACGATCGGACCAAGGTCGTCGCCGAACCCGTCGCGGTCGTCGTCGGGGTAGTAGTCGGTGTA
>CAIUDO010000666.1 GCA_903897935.1 uncultured Pseudomonadota bacterium | reverse complement strand
GTCAGCCGTCAGCCGTCAGCCGTCAGCCGTCAGCCGTCAGCCGTCAGCCGTCAGCCGTCAGCCGTCAGCCGTCAGCCGTCAGCCGTCAGCCGTCAGCCGATTGCTGACTGCTGATTGCTGATTTCTGACTGCTGACTGCTGACCGCTTCTACAGCCCCGCCATCCAGCGCTCCAACGCCCGGATCCGGTCCCGCAGCGCCGCCGCCTGCTCGAACTCCAGGTTCGCCGCCGCGCCCTTCATCTGCTTCTTCAGCTTCTCGACGAGCGCGCCGGCCTGCTCGGGCGTGACCTGCTCGGGCGCGGTGTCCGCCCGCTCCTCGCGACGCGCCGGCACCTCGACGTAGTCGCCCGACACCAGCGCCGCGAGCGGCGACTCCACCGGCCGCACGATCGTCGTCGGGGTGATGCCGTGCTCCAGGTTGTACGCCTCCTGCAGCAACCGCCGCCGGCGCGTCTCGCCGATCGCCGCCTTCATGTTCTCCGTCTCACGGTCACCGTACAGGATCACGTGACCGTTGGCGTTGCGCGCGGCCCGACCGATCGTCTGGATCAGGCTGCGCTCGTCGCGGAGGAAGCCCTCTTTGTCGGCGTCCATCACCACGACGAGGCTCACCTCGGGGAGATCCAGGCCCTCCCGGAGCAGGTTGATGCCGACCAGCACGTCGAACTCACCCGCCCGCAGCCCGGTCAGGATGTCCATGCGCTCGAGGGTGTCGATGTCGCTGTGCAGGTAGCGCACGCGCACCCCGAGCTCTTGCCAGTAGTCGGTGAGCTCCTGGGCCATCCGCTTGGTGAGCACGGTGACGAGCACGCGCTCGTCGCGGGCGACGCGCTCCCGCACCTCCGCGAGCGCGTCGTCGACCTGCGTGCCGGCCGGGCGCACCTCGACGGTGGGGTCGAGCAGGCCGGTCGGGCGGATGATCTGCTGCACGAGCGTGGTCGAGCGCTCGAGCTCGTACGGCCCCGGCGTCGCCGACACGTAGATCGCGCGCTTGACGATCTCCTCGAACTCGTCGAACCGCAGCGGCCGGTTGTCGACCGCCGACGGCAGCCGGAACCCGTGCTCGACCAGCACGTCCTTGCGCGCGCGATCGCCCCGGTACATCCCGGACACCTGCGGCATCGCGATATGGCTCTCGTCGACGACGAGCAGCCAGTCGCGCGAGAAGTACTCGAGCAACGTGGGCGGCGGCTCACCCGGCGCCCGGCCCGACAGGTGCCGGCTGTAGTTCTCGATGCCCTTACACCGCCCGATCTCCTGCATCATCTCGAGGTCGAAGTTGGTGCGCTGCTCGAGCCGCTGCGCCTCGAGCAGGCGGTCCTTGGCGCGCAGGTCCGCCAGGGTCGTGGCGAGCTCAGCCTGCACCGTCGCGATCGCGCGCTGCAGCTTCTCTTGCGGCGTGACGTAGTGGCTCGCTGGGTAGATCGTCGCGACCTCCAGCTCGCCGAGCGGCGTGCCGCGCAGCGGGTCGAACACCCGGATCGCCTCGACCTCGTCGCCGAACAGCTCCACCCGGATCGCGCGCGCGTCTTCGTACGCCGGGAAGATGTCGATCACGTCGCCGCGCGCTCGGAACGTGCCGCGGTGGAAGTCCTGCTCGTTGCGCTCGTACTGGATCTCGACCAGCTTCGACAGGATGTCGCGCCGGGGCGTCAGCTCTCCGACGCGCAGGTGCACCAGCATGCCCTCGTACGCTTCGGCGCTCCCGAGGCCGTAGATGCACGACACCGACGCGACGATGATGACGTCGTTGCGCTCGAGCAGCGACCGGGTGGCGGCGTGCCGCATGCGGTCGATCTGCTCGTTGATGAGCGAGTCCTTCTCGATGTAGGTGTCCGACGACGGGACGTACGCCTCGGGCTGGTAGTAGTCGTAGTAGCTGACGAAGTACTCGACGGCGTTGTCCGGGAACAACCCCTTGAACTCGCCGTAGAGCTGCGCCGCGAGCGTCTTGTTCGGCGCCAGGACCAGCGTGGGGCGACCGGCGCGCGCGATCACGTTCGCGATCGAGAACGTCTTGCCGCTTCCGGTGATGCCGAGCAGCGTCTGGTGCCGCTCCCCGCGCTCCAGGCCAGCCACGAGGGCCTCGATCGCAGCGGGCTGATCGCCGGTCGGCTCATGGCGGCTCACCAGCTTGAACGGCCGACGCCCAACCGGCGGGGGCACGTCTCGTTGCACGGGCGGCCATTGGCGCGGCATGCGACCCTCCGTGCGCCGCAGTATCGTTGTGAGGTCGGGCGCGCCGCGCCCCGGGAGGAGCGATGCGAGCGATCATCACCGCCGTCGGGCTCGCGGCGACCGTCGCGTGCGGAGGGCCGGCCACCACACCGAAGCCGGCCGACACCGCCGAGACCGGCACACCCGGGACCACGCCGCCGACCGACACCGACACCGACACCGAGCCGACGGGCACCGACGCCGACGGCGACGGCTGGACCGTCGAAGACGGCGACTGCGACGACAGCAGCGTGTGGGTGAACCCGTCGTGGCCCGAAGACACGCACGACGACATCGACAACGACTGCGACGGCCTCGTCGACGAGGCGTTCACCGGGGTCACCGTCGTCGAGTACGACTGGGACGCGGGCGCTGCCTGGCTGCACGACGTCGACCCGCTCGGGAACCTCGACCGCACCGTGCCGCTGTCGCCGGCCGTCGCCCCGAGCTGGGCGCTGTGGATGAAGCCGTCGTTGATCCCCGGCGTGTGGGTCGCCAACGACAGCCTCGGCGTGCACCTGATCGACGACACCACCGGCGTGGTCACCGAGCTGCTCGACCTCGAGGAGATCGAGTGGCCGAAGGGCATCGGCGACTTCGGCGCGTTCGGCGTCGAGACGCACCCGGGCGGGTACTACCTGATCTCGACGATCAACGCGCTCGTGCAGGTCAGCCCGGACGGCACGTGGGACGTCGTCGCGCAGTGGGTGGTCGACCTGCACGGCGACCCGAGCCATGAGGTCGCCCCCGTCGACCTCGCGATCGACCCGAAGACGCACGAGGTCGGCTTGTTCGGCATCGGCGGCGGGTACGCGACCTGGAGCGAGAACGACGGCTTCGTCCTGCACAAACGCGACGACCTGTTCTACGGCTCGCCGTACGCGTGGGTGGCGGGCAGCAGCAACGAAGGCGGCCACTTCGCCCTCGCGACCGACGTCTACACGGGCGAGAACGCCGTGTTCGCGTGGCAAGACGGCGACGTCACCGCGCTGCTCGCTTGGCCGAACGCCGACTTCACGCCGGTCTCGTTCGGCATGGAGTCCGAGTCCGGCGACGCCTACGCGGTCGCGAACGGCGGCTGGTACCGCACCGTCTGGCGCTTGTACGCGGACGGATCGGGCGGCGCGCAGCTCTTCACGACCGGCAAGGACAACGACAGCGCCGGCTTCTTCGGCGTCGCCGTCAACGTCGAGGAGGGTGGCTGAACGTCGCGCTCGTGCTTGTGGGAGCCGCGCGCGCCGGCACCACTGTCGACGCCGACCTCATCGTGCTCCGCGACGGCTCGGTCGCCGCGGAGGGGCACGTGGTGCTGGTCGCGCCGGGGGGCGCACGTGTCACCGCCGACGCGGCGTCGTTGGTCGACGGCGTCGCGCACCTGCGGTGGGGCGCGACCGTCATCGACGGGCTCGAGGTCGTGTTCACCGAGGGAGAAGCCGACCTCGCGGCCGGCACGTTCGTCTTGTACGACGTACGCGTCGCCGCGATCGACGGGACCTTACGGGCCGCGGCCGAGCGGCTCGTCGTCGACGGGTCGGGCGCGCTCACCGGCGAGGGCCTGATCGTCACCACCTGCGACTGCGCTGTCCCGAGCCCGTGGCAGGTCCGCGCGCGCCGGGCGGTGCTGCGCGACGACGTCGTCCGGGTGCACGGCGCCTCGCTCGACGTGCTCGAAGTGCCCGTTCTTCCGTTACCGTTCGCCGAGATGCCGCTGAGTCGACGGTCGGGAGTGCTGCTGCCCGAGGCCGCGTGGACCCAAGACGGTCCGTCGATCGGGTTGCCGGTCTTTGTCACCCTCGGGCGCAGCGCCGACGTGACCCTCACCCCCGAGTGGCGCGCCGAGCGCGGGCCGCGCCTCGGCGCCGAAGGCCGGTGGGTGACCGTCGGCGGGGCCGGGCAGGCCGAGGTCTTCGGCGGGTGGGACACCCAAACCACCAGCGCGCGCGGCAGCGCCACCTGGGCGCACGCGGCCCACCGCGGCGCCACCCGGCTCGCCACCGAGGGTCAGGCGGCGTCCGACCTAGGGTACTTCGCCGACTATGGCCAGGCGCTGCTCGTGCGCGGCACGCCGTGGGGCGAGGCCCGCGCGCTCGTGGGGTGGCGCGAGCTCGAGCTCACGACCGACCTGTTCCAAGCGTCGTCACCCACCACGCAGACCCTCGCCGCGCTGACGTCGCGCGCGCCGACCACGCGGCTGCCTGGCGGCGTGCTCGTCGACGGTGTCGCGAGCGGCGCGATCGTGGGCGCCGCGACCGACCCGTGGTCCGTCGACGACGCCGACGCGATCGGCCTCGTAGGCGGGCGCGTCGCGCGGCCGACCTTCGCCGGGCCAGCGCGTGTGACCCCGTCGGTGGCGGCCGAGGCCGTGGCGGCGCCGGGCGCGAACGTCGCCGCGGCTACGGGAGCCGTGGACGCCGCGCTCGCGGGCTGGCGCTCGGTCGGTGACGGGCAGGAGCGGCTCGAACCCGGGGTGTCGGCTTCGGTCTCCGCCGCGTTGCGCGACGGCGTCACGCCGCCCGAGCCGTGGTCGGTCGGACCGACGCTGCTGTGGCGACGGGTCGGCGCGGGCTGGGTGGAGCTGCAAGCGGCGGCACCCACGACGCCCAGCGGCACGGCGATCTCGGGGGACGCCGCCGCGGACGCTGGTGATTGGTCGTTCGCCGCCCAGAGCGACGTCCGCGTGACCGGAGCGACGCCAGGCCTCGAGCTCGCGAACGCGAAGATCGGGTGGCGTCCAGGGGTCTGGCGCACGGCACTGTCCTGGATCTACGCCGACGAGCAGGCGATTCGCCAGCCGGACCCCGACGACGTCCGGGACCTGCACCAGGCGCGCGGCGCGCTCGGGGTCCAGCTCGGGGACGCGGTGGCGCTCGACGGCGTGCTCACCTGGGACCTCGACGGGATGGCGCCGGTGACCCGCGAGCTCGGCGCGAGCTGGACGCACCCGACCGGCTGCCTCACGATCGGCGCGACGGCGGCGTTGTCCGCGGATCGGCCCCTGCCGGACGTGCGCCTGGAGGTGTCCGCCGGCCGCGCCCGGTAGCGGCGCCGTCCGCCGTCACTGCGCGTCACGGCCGCGAGCGGCCCCCTGCCTACCCTGCGTTGAGGGCCGACGAACGGCCCCGCCAGGAGCCACCATGACGTGCAGCGAACCCACCGAGGCGCTCAAACAATCGATGCTCGCCGCGGCGCCGACGAACCCGTTCGCGGTCGCCTACTTGCAGTTGTGCCAGGTATCGTACTTCTTGCCGATCACCACGATCGCGCCCGCCGTCCCCAACCTGCCGCCGCTGAACGACGGCGGGAGCTGGCAGTGCGTGTGGGGCCCCGTGCAGTCGCCCGACGAGGCCAACGTCGTGTACGTCGCCGTCTACAACTACGGGCCCGGAATGCCCGTGTTCGCCGCCGTGGTGATCCGCGGCACCGACGTCGACGTGTCCGACCCGTGGGGCGTCATCGAGCAGATCTGGGAGGACGCCGACGTGCTCGCGTGGGGCCCGATGCCGTGGGACCCCACGCAGCCGGCCCGGATCGCGAACGGCTCCTTGTACGCCCTCAGCCTGATCCAGGGACTGACCTCCGGTGGGGCGTCCCTGCAGTCGTTCTTGCAGTCCTTCCTGTCGGATCCGACGAACAACAACCCGGTGCTCGTGGTCACCGGGCACAGCCTCGGCGGCGGGCTCGTCCCCGTCGTAGCGTCATGGCTGCGGTCCGCTCTCACGAGCGCTGGCGTGAACAACCCGATCGTGCCGACGAGCTTCGCCGCCCCCACCCCGGGTAACGCGGCGTTCGCCGACTACTACGACGCGACGTTCAGTTACGCGCCGCGGTACTGGAACACCCTGGACGTCGTCCCGCGCGGGTGGTGGGACCTGTCCGGCGTGACGACCATCTACGACGCATGCAACCTGCCGATCCCCGACGTGCCGTACTACGCGATCTTGGGCTGGGAAGGCGCGATGTACCTCGCCGGCGTGAGCTATGCGCAGCAGCGCACCAACAACGCCCCGCTGGCGGGCGCTTGCCTGATCACCACCGACTGGTATGCCGAGCTCGGGTACCAGCACCACACGACCACGTACATGTCGCTGCTCGGGGGCACCTCGATCGTGCCGCCGCCCGAGTCGTTCGCGCCGACCGGACGGGTCAGCCGGCGCTCCACCGCGTACGCGCGCTTCGGGCCCGCCGCCGCCGCCCTCCGGCGCCGCTGACGGGTCAGACGGCCTCGGCGGCGAGCAGCGCCGCGACGCGCTCCTCGACGCGACGGCGGTAGTCCGCTGCGGCGCGTTCGAACGCGGCGCGATCGGCGTCGAGCCGCTCGAGGTCGGCCCGCGCGGCCGCGACCGCCCGCCGCCGTTCGCCGGTGGCGAGCACGAACCAGGCGACGACCCAACCCACGATCGCCGCGAACCAGCACGCCGCGCCTTGGGCGCCGCGACCGGAGCCGGTCAAGACCAACGCAGCGCAGGTACCGCTCCCGAAGCAAACCCACCCCAGCACGACCTGTACGGCCTGCGGCGGCGCGGCGAGCTGGGCCTGCCCGAGCCGCGCCCACCGCGCGCCGCGCTCCAGGTCCAACGCGGCGCGTTGCCGGTCCCAGGCTCGCGCTCGCCGCTTCAAGTGACGCGCGGCGGCGTGCTTCGCGTATGCGCCGGGGGTGCGCTCACTCGGGGCCGCCGACCGCGACGGCTGCGCACCGTTGGATTCGGGGCCCGGTTCGCCGTCATCCACGCCGTCCGCCTCCGGGACCTCGGAATAGCCGCGGCCGCGTCGTGATGCACGCCGGCGTCCCCGCGGGTACGGGCTCCCAGGCACCGGCCTCCAGGAGCGCATGAACGTCACCCTGCTCTGGTCCCTCGCCTCCTGCGCCAAGCCGGTCGACACCGGCGAGGTGCCGCCGCCCGACACCAGCGCGACGACGCCCCCCGAAGAGACGGCCGCGCCGCCGATCGAGGACCTGTGCGACGGCGTCGACGACGATGGCGACGGCCTCGTCGACGAAGACGACCCCGACGCCGCCCGCGACGACGACGGCGACGGCGTGCCCGACTGCGTCGACCCGTGCGTGCTCCTGCCCGCCCCGGCCACCACCGTCCCGATCCGCGCCGCGTGCTTCGCCACCCCGGACGGGCGCCCGCCTCCTGAAGATCCGTGGTTGTTCGAGCCCAAGTGGTCGTGGACCGGCCTCGCCTCGGACCCATCCGTCCGCCACACCGTCACCACCCCCGTCGTCGCAGATCGCGCGGTCTTCATCGTCGCGACGGACGGCAGCTCGGGCTGGCTCGTCGCGCTCGACGGGGTCACCGGGCACGAGCGGTGGTCCGCGGGCGGGCTCGCCCCCGAGGCCGGGATCGTCGCGACGGACCTCGACGGTGACGGCGTCAGCGAGATCGTCGGCGTCTTGGCGGACGCGCGCGTCGCCGCGTGGGGCGCGGACGGCGTCGAACGGTGGCGGTCGACGCTCGACGCCGGCTCCCGGTATGCCCAGCCCGTCGTCGCGGACCTCGACGGCGACGGCGCCCCCGAGGTGGTCGTCGTAGGCGGCGTCGTCACCGCGGACGGCGACGCCGCCCTGACGTTCCCCCCCGAGCCCGCGGTGCCCTACACCGAGCCCACCGTCGCCGACCTCGACGGAGACGGCGTGCCCGAGCTGATGGTCGGCACCGGCGTGTTCTCCGCGGACGGCGCGCTCCGGTGGCGGTCGGACGTCGTCGGGACCGACGGACACTGGTGGGTCCCGGTCGACGGCGGCGTCGTGCTCGTCGCCGAGGGGGCGCTGGTCGGCTACGATCCCGATGGCGTCGAGCTGCTCCGCGTCGACGACGCGTCGTTCCCCGGGGTCGGGCCGCCCGCGCGCACCGACCTCGACGGCGACCTCGTGCCGGACCTGGTGTGGATCGGCGGCTCCGAGGTCGTCGCGTGGTCCCACGACGGCCTGCCCCAGTGGGACGCGCTGATCACCGATTGGAGCGGCCTCGCGGGCGTCTCCGCGTGGGACGCCGACGCGGACGGCGTCGACGACGTGCTGGTCGCCGACGAGCAGGCCTTCGTGGTGCTCGACGGCCGCACCGGCGACGAGCGGTTCCGCGACGAGGCGCGCGGATCCGGCACCGTCTACGAGCTGCCGGCCCCCGCCGACGTCGACGGGGACGGCTTCGGCGACGTGGTGGTGCCGTCCGACGGGCGCACCAGCGGCGACGGCGGGGTGACGGTGTGGTCGGTCGTCGACGCCCCCGCGGCCGGGCCCGGGTGGAGCGGCCACGCCCCCGGAGCGCACCCCGGCCGGTGGCGCGCCCGCCCCGCCGCCGACGGGCAGATCGACCTCGCCGCGCCCGAGGTCGTCGGGGTCGCGTCCTGCGACGAGCCCGACGGCGTCGTGAAGGTCCACGTGCAGATCGGCAACGCGGGGCGCGCCGCCGCCGCCGTGCAGGCCGCCGTGGTCGACGCCGATGGCGGCGAGGTGCGGCTGTTCGACGAGGCGGTGATCGCCCCGGGGGTCGTGCTGGAGGGCGTCGTGGTCACCCTCGCCGCGCCGTACGCCTCGGTGTCCATCGGGTCGGCCACGCCCATCTGTCCTTGAACAAGCGGTCAGCGGTCAGCGGTCAGCGGTCAGCCCGGTCAAAGCCATGCATCGCTCAGCGGCAG
>CAIUDO010000665.1 GCA_903897935.1 uncultured Pseudomonadota bacterium | reverse complement strand
CGAGGAGCGACGTCGTCCTCGCGCGGGACCCGCCAGCGCGCGACGGGAGCGATTTCCCGAAGACTGCTAAAGCGCCCGCGGGCCCCACGGCGGGCGCGTCCCCGCGGTGACGTCGGCGAAGTGGGCGCGGCCAATCGCCGCTTCCCCGCTGTCCAGGCAGCGCTCGTAGGCCGCGGACTCGATCGCGGCGCGCTCGGCGCTCGACCCACCGACCGACGCCAACACCGCGCGCTTGAACGCCGCCATCGCGGTGGGCGACCGCGTGGAGACCTGGGCCGCGAGCGCGTGCGCGCGCGCGAGGCCGGCCCCGAGATCGGCCGCGACCTCCTGCACGAGGCCGATGCGGAGCGCCTCTTCGTGGTCGATGCGCTCCCCGGTCATGCCGAGGCGCAGCGCCATGGGCACGCCGATGTGGGCCCACAGCTCCGCGGTGCCGCCGGCGCCGGGCAAGATGCCGAGCCCGGTCTCCGGCAAGCCGAACACCGCGCCCGGGCACGCGATACGCCAGTCGCAACCAAGCAAGTACTCGGTGCCCCACCCGAGCGCGATGCCACCAACGACCGCGACGTGGAACACCGGCGCGTGGCGTAGGGCGGTCAGCACCTCTCGCTGCCAGCGCACGTGGGCGCGCACCTCCTCCGTCATCCAGCCCACCCGCTCGGTGACGTTGGCGCCCGACACGAAGATCGGCGTGCCCTTGGCGGTCACGCGTCGGCTGGTGGAGATGAGGGTCATGACGTCGCTCGACGGCAACATGCCGACGAGCCGCTCCAGCTCGTGGAGCTGCGCGCGGCCGATCTCGTTCGCTTTGCCGTGGTTGAAGGTCAGCGTGCAGACGCGCCCGTCGTCGCCGACGCGAACGTCGAGGTGCTCGAACCCAGTCGTGTCCATGTGCCCTCCGCGAGCCGGCGTGTATCTGCGCGGCCCCAGCGCCGCGAGGGCGATACGAGCGCGGAGGGGGACGCGTGGATCCGGAGACGTTTCGCCGAGTCGGCCATCGGTTGGTGGACTGGATCGCCGACTACCGCGCGGGCGTCGAGGCCCGGCCGGTGCGCGCCGCGCTCGAGCCCGGCGCGGTCAAGGCCCGCCTCCCGGCGTCGCCGCCCGAGCACGGCGAGCCGCCCGACGCCCTGATCGACGACCTCGAGCGCGTCGTGATGCCCGGGATCACGCACTGGCAGCACCCGTCGTTCTTCGGCTGGTTCCCGGCGACCGCGGACTTGTCGTCGGTGCTGGGCGATCTCGCGTCGTCGGGGCTGGGCGTCATCGGGCTGTCGTGGCTCGCGAGCCCCGCTTTGACCGAGGTCGAGGAGGTCGTCGTCGACTGGACGCGGCAGCTCGTCGGGTTGTCGCCCGCGTGGTGCGGCGCCTTGCAGGACACCGCGTCGACGTCGACGTTGGTGGCCTTGTTGTGCGCGCGTGAGCGCGTCACCGGGTACACGTTCGGCGGCGGCGCCCCCACGGTCGTCTACGCGTCGACGCAGGCGCACAGCTCGGTGCGAAAAGCCGCGTTGTTGGCGGGCATGCGGTACCACGAGGTCGGCGTGGACGCGGCGTGGGCGCTCGACC
Source organism: uncultured Pseudomonadota bacterium (assembly GCA_903897935.1). Taxonomy (GTDB): domain Bacteria; phylum Myxococcota_A; class UBA796; order UBA796; genus CAIUDO01. The sequence goes on along the minus strand of CAIUDO010000665.1, from coordinate 769 downwards.
CCGCGGCGCTGACCGCGGCGATCGAGGCGGATCGCGCGGCGGGCCTCGTGCCCGCCGCGATCGTGCTCACCACCGGCACCACGACGACCACGGCGATGGACCCGATCGCGGCGGTCGCGCCGATCGCCGAACAGTTCGGCGCCTGGCTGCACGTCGACGCCGCGATGGCGGGCGCTGCGATGCTGCTCCCTGAGCAGCGCCGGTGGTGGGCCGGCATCGAAGCCGCAGACTCGATTGTGTGGAATGCACACAAGTGGCTCGGCGTGGTGTTCGACGCCTCGATCTTCCTCGTGCGCGACCGCGACCACCTCACGCGGGTGTTGTCGACGAACCCGTCGTACCTGCGCACGCCGATGGACGACCGGGTCGCCAACCTGCGCGACTGGGGCATTCCGCTCGGTCGGCGGTTTCGGGCGCTCAAGCTGTGGTTCTTGCTGCGCAGCGAGGGGGCGGAGGGCCTGCGGGCCCGGATGCGGCGCGACCTCGCCAACGCCGCCTGGCTCGCCGATCAGGTCGCGGCAACCCCCGGATGGCGCCTCGTCGCGCCGGCGCCGCTGCAGACGCTGTGCGTTCGGCACGAGCCCGACGGCCTCGGCGGCGACGCGCTCGACGCCCACACGCTCGCGTGGGCGGAGCGCGTCAACAGCTCGGGCGCGGCGCTGGTCACCCCGGCCCAGCTCGACGGGCGCTGGATGGTGCGGGTCTCGGTCGGGGCGCTCGGCACCGAGCGCGCGCACGTCGAGGCGCTGTGGGCGCTCATGCAGCGGGT
>CAIUDO010000664.1 GCA_903897935.1 uncultured Pseudomonadota bacterium | reverse complement strand
GTCGAGCAGCGCCCACCAGCCGCCCCCGGGCCCGTCGTCGATCGTCACCCGCGGCAGGTCGGGGCGCGCGCCGGCCGCCGCCTCCGAGGGCCGCGCGCGCGACCAGGACACCCGCAGCCCGACGCCGCCGAACACCTGCTCGGCGGCCTCCATCCAGGTCGCGTCGGCCGGCACGCCCGCGACGACCCGATCGACCCAATCGTCGTCCACGGGCACGCCGACCGTCGTGAGCGACGCGCGCGCCAACGCCGCGAGCGACGCCCGATCCGGCGCGCCACCCGCGGTCGCTTGACGATTATCACTCGCATCCTGATACATGAAACTCCTATCATGTGTTGCGCGTCGGGACTTATGGTTCTAGATTCAAGAGCGTCAAGGGGGTTCGGTTGAGCGGGACCATCGGGTGGACATTTCTGACGAACCACGCCCACGTGCTCGTGTGCCTGGCCGCCGACCCGGAGCTGCGACTGCGCGACATCGCCGATCGTGTCGGCATCACCGAGCGCGCGGTGCATCGCGTGGTCAGCGAGCTCGCCGCCGACGGCTACCTGGAGGTGCTCAAGGACGGCCGGCGGAACCGCTACGTCGTCCACGCGGAGCGCCCGATGCGGCACCCGCTCGAGGCCCACCTCCCGATCGGAGCGCTGCTGGACGTGCTCCCGCTGCCAAGACCGCCGAGCTGACGCGTCACGGCAGGAGGTAGCGCGACGCCAAGACCGTAAGCTCGTCGCGCAGCACGTCGCCGTCGAGCAGCTCGGGCCGATACGCGAGCGCGTCCTGAAGGATCGCGAACCCCGCCGCCACCAGCGTCGACGCCATCAGCTCCACGTCGCCCGACCGGAACACCTCGCGGCGCGCGTACATCGACGCCCGCAGCAGCTCGGTGCACCGCTGACGCCACGCGTGATCCACCTGCGCGACGTCGCCGCGCGGCGCCTCGAGCAGCAACCGCCGCGCCAGCGCCGGCCGCACCCGAACCGCGAGGAACACTGCGTCGACGATCGCGGCGATGCCGAGCTCGACGCCCGGCTCCCGCGCGGCGACGTCTCGAAGCGCCTGGCCGAACGCCACGATCTGCTCGTCGGCCATCCGCAGGACGAGCGCCTCGATGATCGCCTCTTTGTGCGGGAAGTACTGGTACAGCGTGCCGACGCTGACCCCAGCGCGGCGCGCGATCCGGTTCGTCGAGAGCCGCGCGTAGCCGTCCTCGACGATCAGCAGCGCCGCCGCCTCCACCACCGCGTCGACGGTAGCTTGCGCCCGCTCTTGCCTCGGCGCCCGCCGCTGCGTCAGCCTGGCCACCCGACCCCCGACCACCCGCTATCAAGATCCGAGCACCTCGCGACCCCGCCGCGCCCGTCGCCCGAGAGATCCGAGGGACATCCTGACAAGTCTCCGGCCGACCGCACGCCGCCGAACCTGAGCACGACGCGAGTACGCACCTCGTCCGATGACGGCCTAAAGGTAGGTGTCACCTAAAGAAACGGGGAGATGACATGTTCGCGTCCACCCACACCGTCCTGCCGGGCCCCGTCGGGCTGCCGGTCGTCGGCTCGTTGCTCGACATCGACGGCGATCCCCTCACGTTCATGACG
>CAIUDO010000663.1 GCA_903897935.1 uncultured Pseudomonadota bacterium | reverse complement strand
GTCTGCGGCGCCGGGGCGCTGCCGGGCGCCCCCCTCGGCGGGCTCGCCGCCCTCGTCGCTCGTTTGGATCAGCCCAACCTTCCGCCGAGGACGACCTGATGCTCCTGCTCGTGTTGCTGGCCTGCCCGCACCCCCCGCCCCCGGCTCCCCCGGGCCCCGAGGTCGCCGCGCCGCTCACCCGCGACGACGCGGCCCCGGTGTTCGCCGAGCTCACCCGCGATGGTCCGCGCGTCGTCTCGTTGTTCGCGACCTGGTGCGCGCCATGCGCCGTGGAGCTGCCCATGGTGGACGACGTCACGCGTCGGGTCGGGATCCCGCTCGTGCTCGTCGACCTCGACGCGCCGATGATCCCAGACAGCGCCGTGCACGCCTACCTCGCGCCCCTCGTCAGCCCAAACGTGATGGTTCGTCGTGTGGTCGACCCCGACCCCTCCGTGCTCGCTGCGGCGCTGCCGGCGTGGCGTGACGGCATCCCGCTGACGTTGTTGGTCGATGCCGACGGTGTTCGCGGCAGCTTCGTCGGGGTCGCCGATCCGATGGCCCTCGAGGGAGCGCTGCGGGCCATGCTCGCGACCACCGCGCCGTGACGAGCGGTTATCAACACGAAACCACGAGTCGAATCGCCCGCCCGGGTGGTGGAATGGCAGACACGGGGGACTTAAAATCCTCTTCCTCGACGGAGTGCGGGTTCGAGCCCCGCCCCGGGCAACCCGCGATGGTCCGAGCTTATGAGCTCTTCACAGGCATCGCCGTGCTGGGGTACGCGTCGTGGACCGCGCTGGTCACTGGCACTCGGTACGCGTTGCCGTGGGCGCACCTGCCGCGGGGATCCCGCGAGCGCCACACGTTCCGCGCCGCCGCAGAGTTCTCCCAGCGCTTGCTCGACGCCCTCGATCACCGCGTGATCGTCTCAGGGCGCCTCGCCGAGGACCTCGGCGGCGCGCTGTTCTTGTGCAACCACCGGAGCTGGCTCGACCCGGTCGTGCTCATGCGGTTCACCCGCTCGCAAGGCCTCTCGAAGGCCCTCATCTTCTGGTTGCCGTTCATCGGCGTGTACGGCTGGCTCACCGGGGCGGTGTTCTTCAACCGCTCCCGCCCGGCGTCCCGCGCACGAGCGCGCGACGAGGTGATGCTCCTCGTCCGCTCCGGCGCCCGCGTGCACATGTTCCCGGAAGGCACGCGCACGCGCTCCGGTGCGCTCCGCGAGCGCGTCTCGCTCAAGCTCGCGCAGGACTGCTTCGACGCTGGCCTGCCCGTAGTGCCGTGCGCGGTGTGGGCGACCGAACGGTGCATCCCGACGACCCGAGCCGGCGTGGTTCGGGGCACGACGTCCTGGCTGCACATCGGGACGCCGCTGCGCCCGGCCGACTTCCCGGACCGGGCCGCGTTCGCCGACGCCGCGTGGCGCGCGGTGTCGGGGCACGTCGCGGACCTGGAGCGCGGCGCGAATCAGTCTTCGTAACGCAGCGGCCCAGCAGGCAGATCCTCGTACGCGACCTCGCCCGGCGCGTAGACCGTCGCGTCGAATTTGCGGTGCACCACCTTCTCGTCGCGCGCGCGCGGATCGGCGAGCGCGGTCACCTCTTCCACGTCACGCTGGATCGCCGTGTCGAACGGCGTGAGCTGGACCCCCGACGCCGCGACGAGGCCGCTCATGTCGCACACGAAGTCGTCGCTGAACCAGGTCCCGTAGTGCATCAACTTGTGCTGCCAGCGCTTGCCGATCGGGCGCGCAAGCCGGGCCACGACCGACGACAGCGGGCTCGCCATCGTGCGGATCTGGCCACCGCCGGCCGCGGCGAGGGCGCGATCGAGCGCCTGACG
>CAIUDO010000662.1 GCA_903897935.1 uncultured Pseudomonadota bacterium | reverse complement strand
TCGTGAAGGCCGGCATCAAGCAGGATCGGATCGAGACCGTCGGCCTCGGCGAGTCCCGCACGCTGCAGTCCGGCGACTCCGAGGACGTGCACGCGACCAACCGCCGCGTCGAGGTCCACATCCTCGAGATCACGGAGAAGCCATGACCGCGCCGGCGCCGCGGCCGGCGGCGACGGTCATCGTCCTGCGCGACCGACCGACCGGCCTCGAGGTGTTCTTGCTGCAGCGGGGTCGCGGGCTCGGCTTCATGGCGAACGCGTGGGTGTTCCCAGGTGGCCGCGTCGACCCACACGACGCCTTGGTCGACCACCCGTCGGTGATCGGCGGGGGCCGCGCGTTGTCGTTCTGGGGCCTCTCCCGCGCCGACGGCGTCGGGTACCTCGTCGCGGCGATCCGCGAGACGCTCGAAGAGGTCGGGATCTGGCTCGGAGACGGCGCGGTCGGCGAAGACGAGCGCGCGCGCGTCGTCGGCGGCGGCGGGCTCGGCGATCTGCTCGACCGCACCGGCGCGACCGTCGACCTGGACCGCCTCGCGCCGTGGAGCTGGTGGGTGACGCCGGAGGTCGAGCCGCGCCGCTACGACACTCGGTTCTTGCTCGCGATCGCCGACGCCGAGGCGGGCCCGCTGCAAGAGCACGAGGCGGCGGCGGCCCGGTGGATCCGCCCGTGCGACGCCCTCGCCGAAGCGGCGGCCGGCACCCTCGGCCTGGCGCCGCCCACGTGGTGGACCCTCACGGAGCTCGCGACCTACACCACCGCCGCCGACGCCGCGGCTGCGCTCCGCTCACCTCGGGCGATCCGGCCGATCGCCGACCTGACCGACGGGTTCTTGTTGTGCTTGCCCGGCGACCCCCGACACCCCGAGCCGCCGATCGCTGGGTTGCCGTCGCGCATCCAGTTCGGTCAGGGCCGCTGGTGGGCGACGCGCTGACGGACGTCCGTCGACCGAGCGGCGCCGACTGCCGTCGTCGAACGCTCGAACCTGAACAGTTCGTGGCCGCATGCTTGCTCTCCGCCCCCCGCGGAGGTGCTTCATGCTGTTCCGAGTCTCGATCGACGCCGCCCAGGGGATCGGCGCGCTCACCAGCCCCGTCATGCGCTACGAGCTCATCGAGCGGCTCGCGGCCGGGGTCACCAAGTACGACGGCAAGCTGCTCGCGTTCGGCCTCGGCGACGGCGTCGTCCGGATGGTCGTCGAGTGCGCGGAGGAGGAGGCGGTGGGCCGCATGACGCGCGGCTTCAAGGTCGGCACCACACGCGCGGCGGTGCGGCTCGGCCACCGCCTGACCTGGTGGACGCCCATTCGCACGGTGATCCCGGACACCCGGGCGGCCCTCGAAGACGCCATCGTGTGGGCCCACCGCGCCCCGGTCGAGCTGGGCAGCGCCCCGAGCGCCCTCGCGACGCCGTGGTCGTCGCACCGCGACCTGCTCGGCTTCCGCGTAGCGGCGTTCTACGATCCGCGCGACGTCGTGGGGCGCGTCGACGTCGGCCGGATCGCGCGGCTCACCGACCGTCACGTCGTGCCCGCGCCGCGTGCGCCGGCCACCAACGAGTCGCTGGCGTACCTGCTGCGGGTCGCCGCGAGCGTGCTCGGCGTGTTGCCAGCCGACCGCCGCTGCTTCCGCCTGTTCGTGCACCTCGCGAAGGCGCGCGGCTGGCAGACGTCGTTCGTCGCCGACGCGCTCACGGTGACCACCCGCCGGATCCGGCAGCTCGCTCAGGATCCCGAGCCGCTGCTGCCGACCGCCATCGAGGTGCTCGGCGACGCGCGCCTGTGCCGGGTGCCCTGAACAAGCCATTAGCCAAGGTAGGGGCGCGATTCATCGCGCCCGAACGCGGGCTCGGCGCGCCAGCCCCAAAACAAGCGCAGGGCCGAGCCGGCAGCCATCAGCCATAAGGTTTCAGCTTGACAATGGCGCGATGGTGACCCAACCGACCTTCACCTGAACGCGAACAACCCGGTCGACTGCCGCTGAGCGATGCATGGCTTTGACCGGGCTGACCGCTGACCGCTGACCGCCTGTTCAAGGGCTAGCAGCGAGGCCCGAGCGAGGGCGACGAGGCAAGGTCAACGCAGTTGACCTTGCCGTTCGCGAGGAGGGAGCGTGCTGGAGCACGTGACCGAGGAGCGACGTGGTCCTCGCGCGGGACCCGCCAGCGCGCGACGGGAGCGATTCCCCGAAGGCTGCTTGGTGGCTACTGGGCCTCGATGCCGACCAGCTCCACGTCGAAGATCAGCGTGGCCTTCGGCGGGATGACCGGCGGGCGGCCGCGCTCACCATACGCGAGCTCGTAGGGGATGATGAGCTGGCGCTTGCCGCCGACCATCATCGAGCCGACGCCTTCGTCCCAGCCCTTGATGACGCGCCCGGTGCCGACCGGGAACGCGATGGGCTCCGCGCGATCGAGCGAGGAGTCGAACTTCTCGCCGTTCTCGAGCCAGCCGGTGTAGTCCACCATCACCGTCTGCCCCTCCTTGGGGGTCGGACCGGTGCCCTCCTGGATGTCGTAGTACTGGAGGCCGCTCGGCAGCTTGACGTGCTTGCCCTTCGGGATGTCCATCGGAGCGGCCGGCGCGACGCGGGGCGCCTTCACCTCGAGCAGCTCGACGTCGAAGATCAGCGTGCTGTTGGGCGGGATGCGCGGCGTGCCGCGCGCGCCGTAGCCGAGCTTGCCGGGGATCTTGAGCTGACGCTTGCCCCCGACCTTCATGCTCATGACGCCTTCGTCCCAGCCCGGGATGACCTGGCCCTTGGCGATCGCGAACGAGAACGGCTTGGGGCGCTTGTACGACGAGTCGAAGCTCGTGCCGTCCTCCAGCCAGCCCGTGTACTCGACCACGACGACCGAGCCTTCGACCGGCGACGCGCCCTCACCGACGGTGATGTCGGCCCACTCGAGGTCCGTGGCGGTCTTCGTGTAGGCCGCGACCGGGGTCGGGGCGGCCGGCGGCGTGCGCGCGCCGGGGGCTGGCGGCGGCGGCGGCGGCGGCGTGGCGGGGACCTCGGCCACCGTCGCCGCCTCTTCGACGGGCTCCTCGGCGCACCCGCCGACCAGCACCACCCCAGACGCCAACGCCGCGAGCACCGCCGCGGAAGCCATCGCCATCAATTCCTGCACGGACCGGGCCATCACCCCTCCAGACCCGCGCCCGTACCGCGGCGCCTGGGGCCGCGCCAGAGCGGCGACACCGCGCGCGACCTCGGTTAGACGCTCGTGTGCGCGCAACGTCGACGATTACCCTGGCCGGAGTCGCGGTCGCCCTGAGCGCGTCGCGCGCGAGCGGCGACACCTGGATGTTGGGGGTCAACGAAGCGATCAGCGTGCCGGCGGCCCACGGGATCGGCGCCGAGGCCGACGCCCTGCTCGACGCCCAAGCCGAGAAGCTCACCGCGACGGGCGCTCGTTACGTGCGGTTGAACGCGTCGTCGACCCCGCGGCTGTTCCGGGTGCTGCGCCAGGAGGTGCCCGACTGGACCGAGGTCGACAAGGCCATGCGGCGCCTGGGCGCGCTCGACGTCGCCGTGGTGGTGGTGGTGGCGCCGTGGCCCGCGAACGAGCCGTGGACGATGGTCGCGAGCTGCGCCATCGAGGCGCCCGAGGCGTGGCAGCGGCGCGTGCAGCACCTCGTCGAGCGCTACGATGGTGACGGCAAAGACGACGCCCCGGGCGCCGCGCGCGTCGTCGCGTGGGAGGTCGACAACGAGCCCGACCTGCACGAAGACATGCGGCCCGGGTTCTGCCCGCCCGAGCTGCACGCCGAGACGGTGCGCGTCACCGCGGAGGCCATCAAGCGCGCCGACCCGTCCGCCACCGTCCTCAACGGGGGGCTGTACCGTCCTCACTCAGCGCTCGGGAAGGCGTACCTGGCCAGCGCCGTCGCCGCCGGCCTCGCCGACCACATCGACGGGTTCGCGGGCCACGTCTACCCGTCCGCCGGCAATGAGAGCCTGGCCGTCGAGAGGCTCGTACGGAACGTGCGTGAGGTGCTGGGCGAGATTCCGATCTGGATCACGGAGACGAGCTCGATCGGGGAAGGAGACGGCACGGGCCCGGCAGGCGAAGCTGAGCAAGCACGCGCGTTCGCCGAGGTGGTGGGCACGGCGCGGCGGCTCGGGGTGCACGCGCTGTTCTGGCACACACTGACGGATCCACCGATCATGCGGCCGGGCGGGGTGCCGTACCCGGGCCTGTTCGCGGTGGAGGTCAAAGAGAAAGAAGACGGCAAGGTGTCGGTGGGTGGGTGGCGCGAGAAGCCGGCGGTGGAGGTGTTCCGCCGGATGCGCACCGCCGGTCAGGGGAGCGGGTCGAGCGGCGGGGTGTCGTGGAGCCGCGTCGCGGGCGGCTGGATGGTGTGGTCGGACAGCAAGAAGCCAGGTTGTGGGCGCCCCCCCGCGGTGCCGCACGGCATTGCGGGCGGCAAGGTCGAGGCCGACCCGTGCGGGTGGCAGATCGACGGCGCCGCGTTCGCGGCGGATCAGAAGTAGCCGTGCAGCAGCCACGCGCCGCCTTCGCGGTACAACCACGCGACCCCTCCGTCCAGCGTCACGCGCCAATAATCTCGGTCGAACGATGCTTCGTCGCTCCACCACCCGCCCTGCAGGCGCTCGGGACCTGACGGATCGGTCAGCGCGCGCCACCCCTGGCCACGATCCCGCAGCGCGACCGGCGCTCCGTGCTCGGTCCGCACCTCGACCGGGACGGGCCTCGGGAGCAACACCACGGGCCGTATCCGCGCGATCTCGGCGTCCCACCGGTCGATCGGCTCCACTGGGTCCCGCCGCCGCGCGCGCGCGCCGCGGACCGCCGGCGTAGACGACGGGAGGGCGTGATCCGCCGCGCGCCAGGCCGCCTCGGGGCGCCACGCGTCGACCAGCTCCGGCACGACGACCGCGTCGGCGCCGAGCGCGTCGACCAGGCGCGAGAGCAGGTCGGGCAAGGCCTCGACGCCGGTGGTGCGGTCCATCCACGACGGCGCCCACGGCACCTCGGGGACGTGCTCCTCGACCTCGATCACGACCTCGATCGCCGGGCTCGGCAAGCGCACCCCCTCGAGCCGCGCCCGGAGCAGGCGCGACAGGGCGTCGTGATCGCGGGTGGGCCGCCCCGCGTGCACCGACAACACCTTGGGGGGACCGTCTTCGACGAACAGGCGGAGCACGACCCGCACCGCGGATCGGCAGCGGGTGTGGAGCTCGGCGAGCACGGTGCGCAACAGCCCAGGGAGCACGAACAAGATGGGCTCGGCGGACGCGGTGGGACCGCCCAGCACCACCCGCGCGACGACCGGCGAATCGGCGACCTCGGGCTCCCACGGGCGCGTCGACACCGGCGCCCCGCACGCGAGGCGGTGCAGCGCCACGCCCTCGGCTCCGTACCGCCCAGCGACCCCCGCCCGGTCCAACCGAGCCAACGCGCCAACAGTGTCGACGCCGAGCGCGCGGAGGGACCTGAGCAGCTCGTACGAGGGCTCGAGGCACACCACCGGCAACGGCGCGAGGCACGACGACGTCGCCGCTCGCCCGCTCGGGAAGACCCCGTCCCCCGCGGAGTCGGGCGCAAACCTCGCGAACGCGACCGCGGCGCCGGGATGATCCGCGATGACCACCGACGCCGCGTGGCCGAGGGATACGAACAACGCGCGCGCCGCGACGAGCAGCGCGCGCTCGTCACCGAACAGGTGCGCGACGCCCGCGACCTCGAGCACGAGCGTGTCGGGGCGCGCGTAGGCCACCCGGTCCGAGAGCCGCGCCGCGACCGCGAGCCGCAGCGCCTCACGATCCGCCGCCTCCGCTTCGGGATCCAGCCACTCGACGGCGAGCGCGACCACGATGGCGCGCGCCTCGACGAGGGGCATGCCCTCTTCGATCCCCGAGGCGGCCGCGGCGGGCGTGCGGGCGACGACCCGGACCGCGTTGCGCTCCTCGGCGACCAGCACCACCAGGTCGTTAGCGGCCCAGCCGCACCGCTCGAGGCGAAACGCTGGCAAGCACGCCGCGAGGAACCGCGAAGACGCGGTCAACACGCCGAGATCCAGCGCTCGACGCCGTCGGACGGTGCGGGCGCCTCCGTGACACGCGGCGCCCACCCCCCCAGGCGGTCGCGCACCACGCTCACGACGCCCGCGTGCACGGAGAGCCGCTGCGCCGCCGGGATCGCGCGCGACGGGCGCTCCGCGAGCACGAGCGCGGTCGCGCACCCCGCCTCCGCCGCCCGCGCCCAGCGGTGCCCGGCGTGGCCGACCGCGGCGACCCCGTCGACCACCACGAGCGGGAAGCACCCCGCGCGCAGGAGCTGCTC
>CAIUDO010000661.1 GCA_903897935.1 uncultured Pseudomonadota bacterium | reverse complement strand
CGCGCCCGCTCCCGCTCGGTCGACGGCCCGGCGACGTCGGGCAGCCCGGCCAGCACGGCGTCGATCCGGTCGAGCAGCGCCGCCGCGCTCCGCGCTTGCCGACCCGATGACCCCCTGTCCTCCACCGCAAGGGGCTGCAACAGCGCCGCGACCCGCGACAGCGTGGTGGTGTGCCGCGCGCGGACGTCGGGGTCTTCGAGCTGCAGCCGCACGACGAGCTGGTCGACCAGCCGCAGCGTCTCGCTGGGGTTCGCGGACAACCCCGCCGACACCCCAGCGACGAACCCGGCGACGTCCCCGCTCGCCAGAGGGCGGACCGCGGCCAAACGACGGTCCAACGCCCCAACCGACCCCGTGCGCGAGCTGCCCGGCGCGACCCCGCGCTCGAACGACGCGCTGTCGCCGCGCAGCGCGGCGCGCCACATCAGGTCCTCGAGGATCGCGGCGTAATCTCGGGCCGGCGCGAGCTCTCGGAGGGTCGCCAGCAGCTCGGAGCTGCTCTCGTATTGGGCGAGCGCGAACGACAACCAGCGGCGCGCGAGCTGCTGGGTGGTGTCGGCTGCGGAAGACTCGGGCGCCCACGTCAGCGCGACGGCCAACGACTGCAACGCGCCGCGAAGATCGCCGCGCTCGAGCTGGTCGACGCCGCGGTGCAGCGCGATCACCCCGCGGTCGCGAAAGCCCGAGGTCGCGTCGAGCCCGAGCAGGCCGAGCCCCCGATCCCCCGCCCATACCCGCGCCTGCGACGCCGGGTCGTCCACCGAGCCGACCCGCGCGATCCAGGCGCCGATCTGTGTGCCATCATGATCTGCGATCAGGTGGTCGATGACGCCCAGCGCGACCGCGTCGAGCGCGCCCCCGTCGACGCCGTAGGCCCGCGCCTGGTCGAACAAGAACAGCCGACGGTCGGGTGACAACGACATCCACTCGGACGCCGGCCACGACGCGCTCGCGACCAGGATGCGCGCGGCTTCGGAGTCGGGGGGCAGGCGCGTCGCGGGTGCGTCGGCGGCCATCACCGCCAACGACGGCGCCGCGAGGCCGATCGTACGGCCGGTTCGCGCCGCCTCCCGGGCCTCGGCGATCGCCTCGCGCTCGGCGATCGCCATGAGCTGCAGGTGCAGGTCGAACCGCCGCGCGATGACCGCCGCCCACCCCTCCGTTCGGTCGGGCCGGACCTCCCCGACGGCGACGTCGAGCAGGTACGCCAACAAGCGGGTGTTTGCTTCGAGGTCGTCCAGGCGCCGGGTGGGCTTCTCGCCGAGGCCGATCAGGAGCGCGCGCGGGCGTAAGCACGGCCCGGGAGCGAGCTGCACGGTGCGCAGCTCCTGCGCGCCCGGGACGTCCCCGATCGACAGCCGCCGCGCCTGGCGCCCGAGCTGAAACGCCGCGAACGGGTTCGGCCGGGCGGACGGCCGGCGCCCCTGGTTCTCGACGAGCCAGTTGTAGAGGCCGAGCGGCCACAAGCCGGCGCCGTCGCTGTCTTTGGGCAGGCCGTCCTGGCAGACGCCGAGCGCTCCCAACGCGGCCCACGTGATGGACCGGAAGTCGGCGTCGTGTGGGGAGACCACCCCGGACTGGACCTCGACGGCGTTGCGCAGCAGCCAGAGCTTGACGGCCTCGGTGGGGTCCCCCTCACGCAGGGCCATCCGGGCGTTGTAATACACGACCGTCTGGGTGGACGGCGCGGGGGCCGGCGGCCCAGCGAGGGCGGTCAGCGCGAGCAGCCAGGGCGTCAAAACGCGACCCCGACCACCAGCGCGAGGTCCGCCCACACCAGCAGCTCGGTCTGGCTCGCCGGCGCCAACAGCGGCACCGCCAACAACACGCGCGGGCTGACGAACAGGCCGTTCGCAAAGTACAGATCGTTGCCGAGCCCCGCCATCACCCCGTAGCGCCCCCGGTCGACCTCCATCGCGTCGAGGCGGGCGCGATCGAGGTTGTCGACCTCGTCCTGGGACAACGCGGGGGAGAACGCCGCCGCGAGGCCCTGTCCGAAGGTGAGCCCCCGGAACGCGGTGGGGTACAGCGCGTACCGCACGCCCGCGTAGCCGTTGATGACGAGCTCGGCGGCCGGGAAGACCTTGGGCGCCATCGTCACCACGCCCTCGGCGAGCGGCACCCCGACCGTGACGTCGAGCTCCATCCGGTTCGGCCGCCCCGGCTGCCGATACGGCGTGCGCGCCAGCAGCTTGCTGCTCGGGCTGTCCCAGCTCCCCGCGTAGCTCACCCCGAGCTCCACGACGGACCCGCGCGACGGCAGCCGCACCATCACGCCGCCCCGCATGCTGTTGAAGTTGTTCAGCTCGGCCACATAGCTGCCCGACGCCGCGATCTGCACGGTGGTGGCGCGCCAATCGAACGCCACCGGCCCCGACGTGGTGCCGATCGCGCGCGCGACGAGGTCCTCGAACTCCAGCCGGTACGGCGAGAGGGGATCCTCTTCGGACGGCAGGGGGGGTGGACCCTCGGCGGGCGCCTCGTCCTGAGCCGCCGCCGCCCACAGCAAGGCGCTAAGGATCAAGGGGGAACCCCGAGTCGCCAAGGGCGGGATACGACGGACGGTAACACGCGTCGCCGTACGCCCGCCGGAACGTGTCGGTCACGTGGTACACCCCCGCCGAGTCGAACGTGGGGTGGTCGCAGAAGCGATCACACTGCGTGAGCTCGTCGTGCAGCTCGATCTCTTCGACGGTCCATGTCTCGGTGCCGTAGTAGCTCTCGGCGGGGCTCGCGAACCCGAACGGGACGGTGAACCCGACCGCGGTGATCGAGACGGCGGTGACGACCTCGTACTCGAGCCGCAACAAGAAGGGGAACTCCCAGAACAACCCCAGCTCGTAGACGGGCTCCTGGGCGGCGTTGTGCCACGCGGGCAGCACGTCGAGCGTCAGCAGGCCGGGCTCGCACGAGTCGGCGCCTTTGCGCTGTTTGCACGCGTTGGCGAGCCGTACCATGAGCTCGGAACGGAACGCGACCAGGGCTGGGTTCTCGGTGACGCAGTACGAGAACGCGTCGTCGGGCTCCGCGGTGATGGTCTCCTGGTCGAGGAACGTGACCACGCCGTAGTCGTCTATGGGGACGTGGGCGGAGGTCGTGGCGAACTCGGGCGCCCGGTAGGTGAGGTCGGTGATGCTGCCGGCTTGCCGCTCGGAGTAGGCGTCGATGAAGTCGAGGTACTGCTCCCGCGGGGGGAGGATCGGCAACAACCCGAACGACAGGGGGCCGAGGTCGATCGAGAGGTCGTCGGGGGAGACCGCGCACGAGCGGGCGGACGCGTCGCTGGCGGCGGGGTCGACCGTCGTGGGGCACCACAGCGTGACGGGATCGAGCTCGTCGAGCTTCAAGCCCCGGATGTCGCTGTCGAACACGAACGCCCCCGCGAGGCGCGGGCTGCTGCGCTCCCGTTCGGCGGGGACCACGTAGGTCAGCGCCTCCTGGATGGCGTCGGAGACGCCGACCTCGTCCTGGTTGATGCCGACGACGAGCACCATGTCGCGCCCATCGACGCGCGCCTCGTCGACGGCGTCCCGGAACATCACCACCATACGCTCGACGAAGCCCTCGGTGTCCCAGTCGTCGATGCAGGTGGTGGGCAGGCCCTCCATCTGCAAGCGCTGGCGCTGCATGGCTTCGTGCTCCTCGGAGATCGTGCGCGCGCACGGCCCGAGGTAGAACGGCACCACGAGGGCGTCCTTCACGGGGCTGCGCAGCACCGGGAACGCTGGGCGAACCTCGGGGTTCTTGCGCGCGACCGCGCCCGTGACGAACAACCCGGTGCCGAGCAGCGCGTCGCCGTCGACGACGGTGGCGCGCGCGCACACATACGGGGCGTCCGACGCCTCGAGAGGCAGCGCATCGGGCGAGAACACAGCCCGATCCAGCGTCTTGACGTCATCGAAGCCCAGTGCGGTGTAGTCGGTGGGGCACGCGACCCCGTACCGGTACGGGTTGTCGTCGTCGCCCGGGTCCTCGAAGCCGTACGTGGGGGCCTCGATGAGCATGGTGCGGCGCAGGCCGAGCGCCTCGACGTCTTCGTTACGCAGCGTAGGGAACTGGTGCCGCCCGCGCCACTGTATGTGTTCGTTCTCTTCGTCGAACACGCCGTAGACGATGTAGCTGCGGCTCTGGTGGGCGGGGCCGTCGCCGACGACGTTGAACACGGTGTCGGCGGCGAGCGCGAGGTCCCCGTCGGGGTGGTAGCGCAGCCGCAGCTTGAGCTGACGCGGCTCGTCGGGCAGGTGGAAGCTGGTGCTGCCGCAGCGGCCGGTGACCCCACAGTCGACCGGGAGGTGGGTGTGCACCTCCCGGAACTCCGACAGCGGGGTCCAATCGACCTCTTCGGTGTCGGTGCGGTACCGGATCTCGATCGCGCTCTGCTCGTTGATGCCTTGCTCGGCGCTCACGTCCCAGAACACGAACAGGGTCTGTTCCGCCTCGAACCACGTGGCGTCGGCGAGCGCGAACCCCGCGCCGACCTCGGACAGCGGCGCCTTACGACAGCTCCCCGCGGCGCCGACTCCGAGCAGGAGCAGCGCGGCGCGCGCGAAGCGCCCGTCGATCATGCCGGCGCGCCCGACATCGCGCGGATGAGGTCCTCGAACGTGCCGCGGCTGCGCGCGAGCTGCTCGTGCACGCCGCGGGCGAGGGCCCGGCGGCCCGCGTCGGCGCGCGCCACCTGCTCGGCGCGGGTGGCGGCGGCGGGGGCGTTG
>CAIUDO010000660.1 GCA_903897935.1 uncultured Pseudomonadota bacterium | reverse complement strand
GCCGAGCACGACCGCGCGCCGCCCTGGGAGCGACGACAAGGCGTCGACCGAGGCGCGCGTCGACAGCGGGTTGGCGTTGTACGCGTCGTTGAAGACGGTGACGCCGCCGATCTCCTCGCGGCGCATCCGCATTCCGACAGGCTCGTACGCCGACAACCCCGCGGCGGCCGCCTCCGCGTCGACGCCGCACGCCGCGGCGACGGCGAGCGCGCCCGCCGCGTTGAGCGCGAGGTGGCGACCGAACACGGGCAGCTCCGCCACGACGCGCCGCCCCAGGACGTCGAACGACGCCCGGCTCACGAGGCGGTCGGGATCGAGGGACACCGCCAGGAGCCGCACGTCGCACCCGGCGCCGCTCCCCCACGTGACCACCCGGGCGCCCGCCGGCCGCTCGATCCCCACCACGTACGGATCGTCGAGGTTCACGCACAAGGTGTCGCCAGGGCGCGCGGAGCGGAACAGCGCGCCCTTCTCGAACGCCACACCCTCGAGGCCGCCCAGCTCTTCGAGGTGCGCCGCCCCGACGTTGACGATCAACCTGACATCCGGGCGGGCAACCTGCGCGAGCGCCAGGATCTCGCCGGGCGCGGACGTGCCCATCTCGACGACGCACGCCGCCGCGCGGGGGGGCGCCGCCAGCAACGTCATCGGCACGCCGAGGTGGTTGTTCAGGTTGGCGACCGTCTGGTGCACGAGCCCGAGCGGCGCGAGCGCGAGCGCACAGAACGTGCGGGTCGTGGTCTTGCCCGCGCTGCCCGTCACGCCGATCACCGGCCCGGCGAGCCGGTCGCGGGCCGCCCCCCCGAGCGCCTGGTACGCCGCCACCGTGTCGTCGACGCGCACCCAGCCCCGGTCCCAGCCGTCCGGCGGCGATCCGTTGCCGATCACGCCGACGCACCCGGCGTCGCGGACCGCGCCGACGAACTGGTGCCCGTCGAACCGAGGCCCGACCAACGCCAAGAACCACGCCCCGGCCGGGAACGAACGCGAGTCCGTCAGGATGGGGCCGTCGGCGGCCCCGCGCACCACCTGACCGGCAGTCGCGACCGCGATCGCCTCCGCGTCGAAATTCACGGGCCCCCCAGCGCGCGACGAACGGCGTCGCGGTCGTCGAACGGTCGCTTGTGGCCCGCGACCTCCTGGTACCGCTCGTGACCCTTGCCCGCGATCAACACGGTGTCACCGGGCTCGGCGGCGTGTACGGCGCGTGCGATGGCGGCCGCGCGGTCCTCGTCGACGGCGAACGGGGCCGCGCGGAGCCCGCCCACGATGTCGTCGAGGATGGCCTGCGGAGGCTCGGAGCGGGGGTTGTCCGAAGTGACCACCACGCGATCCGCGAGGCGCTCGGCGATCGCGCCCATCTCGGGGCGCTTGCCGCGGTCGCGGTCCCCCCCGCATCCGAAGACGACCCACAGCGCCCCGTGGGTGAGTGGGCGCAGCGCCTCCAACGCGACGGCGAGCGCGTCGGGGCTGTGGGCGTAATCCACCACGATCAGGAGCCCTCGATCGTTCGGGACCGTCTCCAGCCGCCCGTCGACCGGGACGCTCGCCGCCAGCGCCTCGGCGGCCGCTTCGACCGGGACGCCGCACAGGACCAGGGCCGCGAGCGCGCACGCTACGTTCCGCACGTTGTGAGCGCCGATCAGGCCCGTCTCCACGCGGGCGCCGCCGCACGGGCTGTCGACCCGAAAGCTCGACCGGTCGCGATCGAGGCGCTGATCCGAGATGCGCACGTCGGCGCCCGGGCCGACGCCGAACAACCACCGATCGGCAGGCGGCGTCATGAGCGGCCACGAAGGATCGTCGCCCCACAACAACGCGCGCGGCAAGCCGCCGGCCGGCCGCAGCAGCTCCTCGAACAAGCGGGCCTTCGCCGCGGCGTACGCGGCCATCGAGCCGTGGTGATCGAGGTGGTCGCGGCTCAGGTTGGTGAACAACGCGGCGTGGAACGGGATCCCGTCCAGTCGACGCTGCTCGAGGCCGATGCTGGACGCCTCGAGCGCGACGACCCCGACGCCGTCCGCGCGCATCCGGGCGAGCAACGCCTGAAGATCGGGCGCCTCGGGGGTGGTGAGCTGGGTGGCAGCGCCCCCGCCGGACCACGACGCGCCGAGCGTGCCGATCCGCCCGGACCTCCAGCCGACCGCCGGATGGGCGGCCGCAGCCGCGATCAGCGCGACCACCGTGCTCTTGCCGTTGGTGCCGGTGACCGCTACCACCGGCACCTGGGCGCCGGGGTGCCCGTGCACCCCTGCCGCGAGCGCCGCGAGCGCCGCGCGGGCGTCG
>CAIUDO010000659.1 GCA_903897935.1 uncultured Pseudomonadota bacterium | reverse complement strand
ATCTTGTCGCGCGCTGGCCGCGGTGCACCGCCGCGGGCTGGTGCACCGCGACCTCAAGCCGTCCAACGTGCTCATCGCGAGCGACGGCACTGCCAAGCTCACCGACTTCGGCATCGTGAAGGACATCGATCCGACGAACGACCCCAACAACTCCACCACGCTCGTCGGCACCTGGGCGTACGCGAGCCCCGAGCAGATCACGGGCGGTGTGGTCGACGCGCGCTCGGACCTGTACTCGCTCGGCGTGATCCTGTTCGCGATGTTGACGGGTCGTCGCCCGTTCGTGGCGAACGACATGGCCGGCTACCTCGCGCTGCACCGGGACCGGCCGGCGCCGGCCCCGCGCGACATCGCGCCCGAGGTGCCGGAGGTGCTCGACGAGATCTGCCGTCGTTTGCTCGAGAAGGCCCCGAAGGACCGCTACAAGAGCGCCGAGGAGATCCTCTATCGGCTCGAGAAGCAGGTCGCCGAGAGCGAGCGGGTGGTCGACGTCGGGTGGGATCCGCCGATCGTCGGC
Organism: uncultured Pseudomonadota bacterium; assembly: GCA_903897935.1. Taxonomy (GTDB): domain Bacteria; phylum Myxococcota_A; class UBA796; order UBA796; genus CAIUDO01. Next base: position 9,945 of record CAIUDO010000659.1, on the reverse strand, counting down.
CGCGCGCTCGAGATCGAGGCCCTCACCGACGCGGTGCAGGGCCTGACCGCGGGGCGCGGCGGCGTCGTCGTGCTCGAGGGCGAAGACGGGTCGGGCCGGTCGCGCTTGTTGGAGGAGGCGTCCGACGTCGCGCGAAAGCTCGGCATCCCGCAGCGGCTCATCGGGTTCGGCGAGAGCATGTCGGTGTTCCAGGCGGTGTTGCCGTACGCGCGCGACCTCGCCCGTGAGCTCGGCGACCGCGCGCCCGCCGAGCTCAAGGCCGCGCTCGAGGCGTTCACGCGCGAAGACGCCCGCGGCGACACCCGGTACCTGCTGTACGACGGCATGCGCGACGGCCTGCGCATCGCGCTCGAGTCGCCGGTCTTGTTGCTCATCGACGACCTGCACTTCGCGCGGCCGCGCGAGATCGACCTGCTCGCGCACCTGCTGCGGATCCTGGTCGCGCGCGACGAGCTGCCGCTGCTGATGGTCATCACGCTGCGGGCCAAGGCCAACGTGGCGGCGGACGACCTCGTCACTCGGGCGTCCCTCGGGTTCGAGCCGCGGGAGATCCTGGTCGGGTCGTTGTCGTTGCACGACATCCAGTCGATGGTGACCGAGATCGTCGGCGAGTCGCTCGGAGCGCGCCTGCTGGCGCAGCGCCTGCACGCCGAGACCGAAGGCAACGCGTACTTCGTCACCGAGTTCTTGCGCGCGCTCATCGCGAAGGGCGTCATCGACGCGAGCCAGCACCCGCCCGCGCTCACGCTGGTGCCCGACGAGATCGCGACGGGCCACCTCGAGATCCCGCTCGGCATCCGGCAGATGATGAACGAGCGCTTGGAGTCGATCAACGAAGGCGATCGGCGCGTGCTGGAGGTGCTCGCGGTCGGCGTACGCGACGTCGACCTCGACGTGGTGCTCGACGTGCTGGGCGACCCGGAGGACGAGGTGCTGGACCGCCTGGAGCGCCTGCTCGCCGCCGGCGTCGCGCGTGAGCAGCGGTCGGGCGACACGATCCGGTACTCGGTGAGCCACCGCAAGCTCGCCGATCTCGTCTACCGGGACCTCACGCCGGAGCGGCGGGCGGCGGTGCACCGCGGCATCGCCGAGGCGCTCGAGCTGCACTACGCGCAGCACCACGGCGCGCTCGAGACGGTGGGCGAGCACTACCGCCTCGCCGGAGACGCCGGCCGGGCGTTCCGGTACCTCGTCGCGGCGGCGACCCGCCTCGCCGAGCGCTCGCTCGTGCAGGAGGCGTGGGACCTCACCGAGAAGGCCGGCGCCATCGAGCCCGCGGCGATGGCCGATCTGCAAGCCCAGGAGTTCCGCAGCTATCGGCGCGACAACCTGCTCGTCCGGGCGAACGTGTACTACGTGCGCGGCGCGTGGGCCGACGCCGAGGGCACGTACCGTGCGGTGTGTGAGCTGGCGGAGCAAGACGACGACCGCCGGGCGGCGAGCGAGGCCCGGCTGCGCCTCGCGACGGTGTTGCGGCGTCGGGGGCAGTTCGAGGCGAGCCGTGGGTTCGCGGAGCAGGCGCTGGAAGCGGCGCGGCGGCTTCATTATCGGCAAGGCGTCGCCGAGGCGCTCCACTGCATGGCGGCGCTCGCGTGGGCCAGCGGGGACCTCGACGAGTGTGAGCGGATGGCGAACGAGGGGCTGTTGGTCGCCCAGGGCACCCAGCTCGCCGACCGTCGCGCCGAGCTGTTGCTCGCGTTGACGGCCGCGCAGGCCACGAAGGGCCACCTCGCGGCGGCGACGGCCGGGCTCACCGAGGCGGAGGGCATCTTCCGCGAGCTGCGGCAGAAGCGGCAGCGGTGCCTCGCGTTGGCGAACCTCGCGGAGCTGCTGACGTGGCAAGGGGAGCCGCTGCAGGCCCGTCAGCGGGCGCACATCGCGGTGCAGCTCGCGACCGAGATCGAGTACAAGCTCGGCCGGACGGCGGCGATCCGGGCGCAGGCAGTCGCGGCGTTCGACCTTGGTTTGCTCGACGAGGCGTGGTCGGGGCTCGGTGAGTCGTTGCAGCTCGCGCGGCAGCTCGGCGCCGCCGAGGAGATCATCGCGTCGTTGGTGCCGATGGTGCAGCTCGCGATGGAGCGCGGGGACACCGAGTCGGCCCAGGAGCACGGCGCGCGTGGGTTCGAGGCGGCGGAGGCGCGGGATCCGGAGAAGTACCTGCCGCTGCTCAAGGCGTTCTTGGCCCGGGCGTTGCTGCACGATCGACCGCTCGACGCGCTCGCGATGATCAAGGAGGCGGAGGCGGCGGTGCCGTCGTTGCCGGTGCCGCGCCGCACCCAGGTGCAGCTCGCGGTGGCGTGGGCGTGGTTGGACGCCGGCGATCGGGATCGTGCCCGCAGCCGCGCGCGCACGGTGCTGCAGACGGCGGGCAGCCGCGGGTTCCGCTTGCGGTCGTTGGAGGCGCGGGCGCTGCTCGCGATCGTGGGCGACGCGGAGGACCACCAGACCCACCGCTCGGTGGTGGTGGAGCTGGTGCGGGACTTCGTGTCGGCGATGTCGCCGGAGATGGGTCGGGCCTTCCTCACCCGTCCGTTCTTGGCCCGCCTCGACGTCGTCGAGTCCGAGGTCCGCGGCTGACCCCGCAGACGTGGGCTTGTTCGAGCCGAATGGTGCCGGCTGACCGCCAACGGCTCGACCTGGGGTAGGCCCAAAACAAGCGCAGGGCCGAGCCATCAGCCATCAGTCATCAGCTTTCAGCTTGACAATGGCGCGAGGTGACCCAACCGACCTTCACCTGAACGCGAACAACCCGGTCGGCTGCCGCTGAGCGATGCATGGCTTTGACCGGGCTGACCGCTGACCGCTGACTGCTGACTGCTTGTTCAAGGGCTAGGATGAGCGGGGAGGGTCCGCGATGCTCCTCGCATTGACACTCGCGTGCGCGCTGGACGACGGGTCCGCACCGGCGCCGCGCTCCGACGCCACCCATCGCCCCGCTGGCGGCATCGCGCTCACCGTCGCCTCGGCTTCACCCGGGGGCTCCGCGACCTTCACGGCCACCGGCCTCGCCCCCGGCGACAACGTCACCTTCGCCGCGAGCCGCGCCGGTACCGGGGCGGGCCGTGCCCGCCGGCGCTGCGAGGCGCCTGCTACGACCTGCTCGCCCCGGTCGTGCGCGCGCAGCGCGCGACCGCCGACGCCTCGGGCACGGCCACCGCGTCGTGGGCGCTACCGCCCTCGGCGTTGCCGGGCGACACTTGGTGGATCCAGGCGGTGTACGTCGACGCCGTCGGCGCGGTCCTCTCGCAGGTCGAGACCGTCGTCGTCGAAGACGATGGTTGCTGGGACTTCGTGCCGAGGGACTGGGACTTCGCCGCCACCTGGGAGCGGTCCGAGATCGGCGCCCGCGTCGTCGGGGACACCGTCGGCGCGTGCGTCGGCGACGCGCTCATGTTGCCGACCGACGCCGCGGTCGTCTGGGACGACGGGACCTACACCCCGCCTTCTTCGGCCGCCGACGGGCTCGCGGACGGGCGCTCGTGGGCGAGCTGGGATCAGGTGGGCGTCGACTGCCACTTGTTCCGCCTCACGCTCGAGATCCCAGAGTGCCCGTTCGGCGCGGTCGCCCTGCGCAGCCCGTGGTACCGGGGTGTCCCGATCAACGACAACTTCTATGTTGTGATCGACAACGCGATCGTCGCGGTCGACGGCACGTCCTACGGGGTCGGCTACGGCGGGCCGCTCGAGGTCGACACCTACCTGGCCGACCCATCCGAGATCGACGCCTCTTGGTTCGAGCCCGGGACGAACGAGATCCTCATCGTGACCGAGGAGTACGCGTCGTGGGGCGGGCTCGGGTTCGTCGAGCCCCGCCTGGTGCCTTGAGCCGTCGCTCAGCGTCCTGGAAGACGCGTCAGCGCCCCAGCAGCCGCGCCAACACCTGCTCGGGCTGGGTCGGCCCACGAACGAACCAGCCGGTGTGCTCCCACGGCGACGTCGTCGCGTGGTTGAAGGCCGCGATCATCTCGCGGTACAGCTCCGCGACGTCCCCGGACATGCCGTAGCCGGTGAGCGTCGGGACCACGGCCTCCTCCGGACCCTGCACCACCGTGAGCGGCCGCCCGAGCAGCGCCCCGACGTGGTCCGCGATGTCCCGCGGGGAGAGGGGCCCGCTCCCGCTGGCCAGCTCGATGACCTCGTGCCCCGCGCCGCCGCCCAGCAGCGCGTCGGCCGCCACCCGCCCGATGTCGGCGGTGGCCACCATGTCGAACGGCACGTCGGGGCGCAAGAAGGTCGGGAACACGCCCTGGTCGAGCATGCCGAACGAGCCGGCCCAGTTCTCCGGGAAGTACGCGGCGCGTACGAAGGTGGTGTTCGGGAATGCCGCCCGGAGCACACCCTCGGCGCGCCCCACCGTCTTGATCGGCCCCGTCCCGTCCGCGTGCTGCGCCGCGACCGACGACAACAACACGAGGTGGCGCAGGCCGGCAGCCACGCCGGCCGCCCGGATGTTCTCCGCCTTCGTGGCTTGCTCCGCGACGAACCCGGTCGACACCGGGTTCGGCGGCAACAGGACGTACGCCCCGGACGCGCCCTCGAACGCGGCGCCGAGGCCATGGCCGCTCACGAGGTCCGCGATCGCGACGTCGGCGCCCTTCGCCCGCCACGCGTCACCCTTCGGCGCGTCCCGAACGACGACCCGCACCGACGCCCCGGCGCGCAACAGCCGATCCGCCACCACCGAGCCCGTGTTGCCGCTCACACCCATGACGACGTACATGACCATCCTCCGTGCGGGCGGGGCGCTCCCCCGCCGACACGAAGGTTCTAGCCGGACAAGCGGGGTTGTCGCATGAAGCTCGTTCCCAGGCATCATGAGCGTTGTTCATGACGAACGCGCACCCGATGGACCACCTCGACCTCAACCTGTTGCGCGTGCTCGACGCGTTGCTCACCGACGGCTCGGCGACCCGGGCGGCGCGTCGGCTGGGGGTCACCCAGAGCGCGGTCAGCCACGGGCTGGCCCGGCTGCGCGGGCACCTCGGTGATCCGCTGCTGGTTCGGGGCGCCGGGGGGCTCGTGCCGACGCCGCGTGGCGAGTCGCTGCGCGAGCCGGTGCGGCGGATGCTGCTCGAGCTGGAAGGGTTGTTGGCGCCACCCACGTTCGATCCCGCTCGGGTGCGCGGCGCGCTGCGCCTGGGCGCGCCCGACTACGCGACGGTGGTGCTGTTGCCGTCGCTCGTGCAGCTCCTGGAACGCGAAGCGCCGGGCCTCGACCTCGTGGTCTTGCCGGTCGTTGGCCAGGCTTCGGTGTCGCTGGCGGACGGAACCGTCGATCTCGTCGTCGGGACCGGCCCCGGCGACGAGGAGGGCATCTACGCGCAGCGCTTGTTCGACGACACGTTCACGACGGTCGTGCGCGCCGGACACCCCGCGCTGGACCGTCCCTGGGACGTCGACGCGTTCTGTGCTGCCTCCCACGTGCTGATCGCGCCGCGGGGGGCTCCGGGGGGCCCGGTCGATAGCGCGCTGGAGCGGGTCGGGAGGGCCCGTCGGGTGGCGGTGCGGGTGCCCCACTTCCTCGCCGCCGCCTGGATCGTCGCGGGCAGCGACCTCGTGTGCACCATGCCGGTGCGGGTCGCGCGCGCGGTGGCGGCCACCCACGGGCTGATCCAGCTCGAACCACCGTTCCCGCTCGGCGGCTTCACGATCACCCAGGCGTGGCACATTCGGAGGCACGCCGATCCGGTGCACCGCTGGTGGCGCGGGCGGGTCGCGGCGACGGCGCACCGGGCGCTCGACGCCGTCGACCCATGAGCCAACGATTGGTGCCTCGGTCCGCGCTCGGTTCGTTATGATGCGTCGCGGGGCGCGACGTCCCACTCTGCACGTGAGGACCCATGCCGCTTTGGTTGCTGGCGCCGTTGGCGCTCGCCCATATTCCACACGGACCGGTGCAGGGGGTTGCGGTGTCCCCGGATCTCTCCGCCTCGGATACGTGGTGGATCGTCCTTGAGCACGGGATCCAGGTCCAGGCGTCGGGCGACGGTGGCTCGTCCTGGGATTTCGTCGGGTTCGAGCCCATGCAGGACGTCATCACGTCCGCGGTCACGCTCGACGACGGCACGGTGGTGTTCGCGGCCGACGGCCTGACGTCACCCGGCCTGTGGTATGGCGATGGCGTGACCTGGACGTGGCAGGACCTGCCCGAGCTGCCGACCGCGATGGTGGGCTCCGACCGCGTGTACTTCGCGGTGAGCAGCGGGCTCTACTCGCTCGTGCCCGGCGACGTGGCCGTGCTCGAGGTGCCGACGCCCGTCGTGGCGTTGGGGCCGGGTCCGTCTGCGGTCCTGGTGGGCGATCAGGTCGTCATCAAGGACGGCGCGGGCTGGCGCGGGCTCGGGTCGCCCGGCGTCGACGTCAGCGCGGTCGCGTCCAGACCCGGGAGCGTGTTCGCAGGTGATGCCACCGGGGCCGTGTACCGGTACGCCGGTGTCGGGTGGGAGCCGTGCGCCGAGATCCCCGACTTTGGAGGCGATCCGGACCATCCGGTCGTCGATCGCCTCGCGGTCTCGTCGGAGGGTGTGTACGCCGTGCAGCGGCTCGGCGGGCCGTCGTTCGCCGATCCGCTGTGCACGTCCTGGGAGGACCGGTGGACCGTCACGACGCCGTACTTCGACCATTCGGGCGGCGTGACCACGCCATCCGAGGCGTTCTCTGGGTTCGTGGTCGCCGGGTCCGAGCTGCTGCTCACCGGGTGGGTCGGCGCCGCGATCAGCCACGATGGTGGGCGTACCTGGGAAGAACCCTACACAGTCCCGCCCGACGACACGCGCTCGGTGGTGTTCGCCGGTGGGTTCCCAGGCGACCCTCGGGTTTGGGTCTCCCGTTACGACTTCGGGCCGTTCCACACCGATGATCTGGGCGCGACCCTCGCGCCGATCGGCCCCGGGTTGCCCGTGTACAACGACGTCTACATCGAGGTGTCGCACGATCCCGCGCTCCCGGATCGGGTGTGGACCGTCGCCAACGGCTCGTTGTACCGGTCCGACGACGGCGGGAGCTCGTGGTCCGGCGCGGTCCTGGCCGGCGTCGAGCACGTCCGCTCCCGGGGCGCCCCCGAGCGCCTGTGGGCGCTCGACGCGTCGGGGGGCGCCAAATGGAGCGAGGATGGGGGTGGATCGTGGACCGCCGCCGACGCGCTGCGCACCGCCCTCGTGCCACGCTCCGTGGTCACCGACTTCGAGGTGCCCGGCGCCGACGGGAGCGCGCGCTGGTGCATCGTCGGCGATCCGCTCCGGGTCGCCTGCTCGGTCGACGACGGAGCGACGTGGGACGTCGTGCTCGACGACGGCGTCGCGAGGGGCTGGGACGGCGCTGCGGCAGGGGCCGACACCATCGTGGTCGTCTCGGACCGTGGCGTCGACGTCAGCACGAACGCGGGCGCGGACTGGAGCAACCTGCCCGTCGCGGCGGACGCGGCCATCACGGTCGCGGGCTCCCCGTCCGGCGTGATCGTGGTCGGGACGGAGACGGGCGCGGTGCTGCAGTCGCTGGACCACGGCGCGTCCTTCACCGACACCGGGGCGCGTATCTCCGCGCGGCCGGGGCGGATGTACACGCGGCCTGATCCCACGCGGTTCGACGTCGTCGTCGCGACCCGCTCCGGCACCTGGGTGGTGGAGGACGCCGACTCGCCGTCGCCGACCGCGCGTCGGTGGCTGGACATCCAGCGGATCGACGATTGGTCCGGGTATCTGGAGTGCACAGGGTGCGCCTCGACCGAAGTCGACCCCGACGCCGGGATGGGCACGATCCGCCCGCTGCTGAACGGGTCGCAGGCCGCGGTGACCGTGCGGGGCGCGTCCGTGCGGATCTACGGGGTCCACGACGGCGCGGCCGAGGTCGACGTCGCCATCGACGGGGTCTCGATGGGGGCGCTGCCGGCGGTGCCGGTGTCGTCTCCGGGCCTCGTCGCGACCTACGACGGGCTCGCCTACGGGTGGCATCGCGTCGTGCTCACCGCCGCGACGGCGGGGTTCTCGGTGGACGCCATCGACGGTGACGGCGGGTCGGCGCCGCTCTGGAGCGCGGCAGACACCGACACGGACACCGATACGGACACCGACACCGACACCGACACCGACACCGACACGGATACGGATGCGGATACGGATACGGACACCGACTCGGACGCCGATACGGACACCGACACCGACACGGACGCCGACACGGACACCGATACGGAGCCTGACCTGGAGGAGTCGGGGGGCGCGGACACCGGGGGTGCCAAGTCGTGCGGGTGCGCCGCGACGGGGCCGCACCCTGGGCTCACCCTCATCGGGCTCGCGGCGGTCGTCGCGCGCCGCCGACGGTCGACGGCGGCGCGATGACCGCGGGCCGGGCCCGGCGCGAACGCGGCCTACGCGCGCGGCGAGCCCCGATCAGAGGCCTTCGAGCTTGGTCAGGATCTCCTTCATGACCTCCGACGTGCCGCCGCCGATCGTCAGCAAGCGGATGTCGGTGAACATGCGGCTGATCGGGTACTCGGTCGTGTAGCCGAACCCGCCGTGCATCTGTTGGCAGTCGTAGATCACCCGCTGCGCGAGGTCGCCGGCGAACAGCTTTGCCATCGTGATCTCGCGCGTCGCCGCGTGCGGCGCCTTCACGATGCGGTCGACCGCCAGGTAGGTCAGCGCGCGCGCCGCCTCGATCGACGTGAGGTGCTCGACGAGCTTGTGCTTCCAAACTTGGAACTTCACGAGCGGCTTCCCGAACGCGTGCCGGTCGCGCCCGTACTGGATCGCGAGCTTGACCGCGCGCTCCATGCCCGCGACGGCGGCGACCGCGGCGATGAGCCGCTCGCCCTGGAAGTTCGTCATGATGTGGTAGAAGCCCATGTTCTCTTGCCCCAAGCGATAGCGCTGGGGGATCCGGCAGTCTTCGAAGAACAGCTCCGCGGTGTCCGACGACTTGTTGCCGATCTTCTTGAGCGACTTGCCTACGTGGAAGCCGGGGGTGTTGGTCGGGAACACGACGAGCGACACGCCGCCGTAGCCGGCGTCGCCGGTGCGCACCGCCAGCGTGATGAAGTCCGCGCGGGTGCCGTTCGTGATCCACAGCTTCTGGCCGTTGATGACGTAGTCGCCGCCGTCTTTACGCGCGGTGCACCGGATGGCCGCGACGTCCGAGCCGCCGCCCGGCTCGGACACGCCCAGCGCCGAGATCTTCTCGCCGGTGATCGCGGGCGCGAGGAACTCCTGCTTGACCTCGTCGGAGCCGATCGCGGCGATGATCGGCGTGGCCATGTCGCTCTGGACCATGAGCGCCATGTTGAGCCCGGCGTTGTCGGTGTGCGCGAGCTCTTCGGCGTACGCCGCCGTGTACCACCAGTCGAGGCCGAGGCCGCCGTACTCGGTCGGGTGGCCGATGCCGAGCAAGCCGAGCGCGCCGGCCTTGGTGAACACCTCGCGCGGGAAGATGCCTTCTTCGTCCCACTGCTCGGCGAACGGCGCGAGCTCTTGGGCGAATCGGCGCACGACCTGCCGAAGCTGGCGGTGCTCCTCGGTGAAGATCTCGTCGCGGTGCATACACGGCTGGGTCATCTCGCCTCCCGGACCATACGGTACCGCATGGTAGGTGCGCGCGCACGGCGTCAGGTGATCGGCCGCGGGGCCGACCACCACCCGTTCGCGACGGCGGCGCGAACGTAGCGGGGCAGCCGCTCGGCGAGCGCCGCGTGCTGCTCGGGCCCGAGGTCCGCCGTGAGACGCCCCAGCGCCTCGCCCAGCGGGCGGCGGCGGGCGCCTCGGAGGAGGGCGGCGGCGATGGCGTCGACGCGTCGCGACGCCGTGCCGTCGGGCGTGCGGGAGACCACCCACCACTGCGCCCGGTCCAGCTTCGCGGCCGGCGCGCCGACCGGCTGGGACGGCCACGCGATGAGGTCGTACGACGCACGCAGCACGGTCGTGCCCGGCGACAACGGGAGCACGCGGCGCTCGAGGT
>CAIUDO010000658.1 GCA_903897935.1 uncultured Pseudomonadota bacterium | reverse complement strand
CCGGTGACGGCGGCCGCGTCGCCCGCGATCGCGACGAGGCGGTCGAGCTCGGCCTGCTCCAGCGGGCGACGGTACGCCCGACGGCCGAGCGCGGACAGCGTGGCCTCGGCGCACGCCGGGTCCGTCGCGCCAGCGGGCGTGCACAACACGACGGCGTCGCGAAGCTCGGGCGTGGCCATGGCCTCGGCTGAGACGAGCAGCGCGGCGTCTTCGTATTGTTCGACACCGAGCGGGCTGATCGTCGACACCGACGCGCCGAGCGCGAACAGCCCCTCGACCTCGACGTCCGGCTCGAGGCTCGTGGGCACCAGCACCGCGCCCAGCAGGTCGTGCACCGCGTTCGTGTACTCGGCGGTGGTCAGACGGGCGAGCGCGACCGGGCCAGGCGCCGCTTCCGGCGGGGGACCCACGCTGATCGGGATGACGACCGGCTCCTCCGAGCCGCCGGCGCACCCGGCGAGCGCCAACCAGATCCACCTGCGCAAAGCGACCTCCGCGGCGCGAGCTTAACCGCCCGCCGGGGGCGACGGCGTGCGCTGGAACGTGTTTCAGGGGGACCGGAACACCAGCACCGCGCCGCCGTCTCCGCGGCCGGGAGCCCCGACCGCGAGGTCGTCGCGGCCGTCGTCGTCGAGGTCGCTCGCCGCCAGGACCGCGCTGCCGACGCCGTCGTCGCCGTCGCCGAGGAAGCGGTGATCGGGCCGGCTGTCGAGCTGCAGCTCGGAGCCGCCCATGCTCGACGCGAGCACGAGCATGGCCTCGCCCCCGCCGCCGTCCAAGAACGGCGCCCCGATCAGGAAGTCCCCGAGGCGGTCGCCGTCGATGTCCGCCGCCGCGATGGCGCTCCCAGCCGCACCTTCGCCGTATCCGGTGATCAGCACCGCGACGCTCGCCAGGTCCACCGCGCCCGCGCACGGCGCGAGGGCCGAGGACGGCACCAACCAGCCCGAACCGTCGCCTTTGCCGTCCTCACCGGTGCCGTCGGGGTCGACCACGAGCAGCTCGGGCAGGTCGTCGCCGTCCTGATCGGCGATGACGGAGAGCTGCCCGCGGATCTCGCCGAGCGTGCAGCGGGCGTCGGCGCCGGTCGCGGACGCGCCGAGGTCCGAGACCGAGAACACCCGCACGACCGTGTCGTCGCCGTCGGTGACGAGCAGGTCCGCGACGCCGTCTCCGGTGACGTCGGCGAGGGCGGCGCTGTCCGGGGTGGCGCCGCTGACGATGACGTCGGCGTCGGCCACCGACGACGCCCCGGCGACCGGGGTGAGCAGGTACACCGACGCCTCGTCGACGAGGAGCAGGGCGTCGCGGCCGTCGCCGGTGGTGTCGGCGCCGCCGACGACCCGCCCGGTGCTCGGCGCGATCCCCGCGACGACGCCCCAGGCGTCTGCGAGCGCGCGCGCGCCGGCCGCCCCGGCGAGGTCGGTGACGAGCACGACGTGGCCGGTGCCCGAGGTGTCGGTCGTGACGCCGATCGCGGCGTCGGTCGCGCCGTCGCCGTCGAGATCCGACATCGCGGCCAAGGTGCCGGGGTCGCCCGCGACGACGTCGCCGGGGGCGCCGGTGAGCACGAGGTCGGCCCCGGCGTCGACCGTGCCGCCGCCCCACACCAGGGCCGCGCCGCGCACCACGTACGCCGCGTTCGCGCCGGGTGCGCCGAGGATCACGTCGTCGAGGCGGTCCCCGTCGACGTCGCCCAACGCGCCGAGCGACCGCCCGAGGTTGGCGCCTGGAGCGCCGGCGATCACGACGTCCGCGGAGGCGGCGGGCACCTCGGCCTCCGGCCACCCGAGGTACCCGGTGCGGATCTGCACCTCGTCCGACGCGGCCGGGCCATCGACGGTACCGTCGTTCGGCGTCGCCACGCAGGCCCAGACCTGCCCGGCGTCGGTGACACCCGCCGGAACCAGGTCGCCCTCGTAGTGGCCGGTGGTTCCGACGTCGGTGAACGGCTCCCCGTCCACCGTCCAGGCGAACCGGTACGTCACGGGGTCGTTGTCGAGGTCGGTCGCGGGCGTGACCACCTGGCAGCGCAGCTCGTCGACGCGCTGGTCGGGGAAGTCAGGCAGGATGCCGACGATCAGGCCGACCGGCGGGTCGTTGACCGACGAGGTCTCGATAGGTTTGCCACACGCGACGACGGCGATGAGCGGGAGCAGGCGCATGCCGTGTTCTACCTCGGGGCGGCGGCTCCGTCCGCGGCGCAGGGTCGGAACGCCGTGTATTGCAGCGTCTGCGCGTACGCGGCGGTGAACCCCATGAAGCCCGACACCAACGACAACGACTCGTGGATCGGCATCATCGCGCCGTCAGGGCCGATCGCCCCGCCGCGCAGGTGGAGCTGGGCGTCCTTGACGGTCAGCGACACGAGCGGGACCCCGTCGATCGGGATCTTCACGGTGCGGGGCCACAGGACGTCGACCTCGGTGGCGTCGGGGCCGCCCTTCGGGAAGCGCGTCGTCATCGTGACCTCGGGGCCGCTCGGGTTGTCGGCGCGCACCGGGACGTGCTGGATCAGGTGCACCGAGTCGGACGGGTCGTCGTACTTGGCGTAGATCGTGGACACCTTGCCGCCGAGCCGCTCGACCGTCTCTTCGATGACGTCGAAGCCGCGCGCGCTGAGCATCGACGCGTCCACCGACGTGGTGCCGCCCGACTTCGAGATCGACACGCTGCCGCTCTGGGTCGTCGTCTCGGTGGTGGTGAGCGTCTCTCCGTCGGCGGTGGTGACGGTCGCTCCGACCTCGTCGAGCAGCTCGGGGCTCAGCTCGCCGACGATCGGGAAGATCGGGAAGTCTTCGATCTCCACGTCGGGGTCGTCGGCGGCGAGGGTCGGCTCGAGGCGCTCCCACACGCCGTCGCGCATCGTGCCCTCGAAGGTGCCGGTGATCCGGCTCTCTTTGGTGGCGCTGTCCGAGAAGCGGTCGGGCAGCGTGAGGAGCGCGACGCGCACGGAGACGGTGCCGCGCACGTCGAAGCACCCGGCCGGCCCGTCGACCAGCCGCGACCCGCCCGCTTGCCACGAGGTGACGTCGTCGAGGCGGGCGAGGTCGAAGCCTGGAGGCGCGGCCGACGCGAGGGCAACGAGGAGCAGAATCAAGGAACCTCCCGTTAAAGCTCGATGCCGAACCCGAACCCGTACCGATCGACGGGGCCGATCGCCGACCACGCCCGCTGCAGGTCGACGCTGAGCGCGAGCGGCCCGAGCAAGACGCGGCCTCCGACCCGCCCGGTCAGCTCGTCGCCGGGGCCCATGCCGCCAGCGCGATCGCCGGCGACCGCCCACCCCGGCCACAGCTCGATGAACCCCTGGACGATCCAGAGATCGAGGCTCAACGCTGCGGTTGGGCCCACGACGAGGGCGGGGCCTTGCGCGCCGCCCGCGAACGCGCGCTGGTTGCCCCCGAGCTCGGCGCCGACGCTCACGCCCACCGGGCCGTAGCCGTACCCGAACGCGCCCGACGCGCCGAGGTCCCACGAGCCCTCGCCGCCCGCGATCGGGAAGTCGGCGCACAGCCCGACATCGGCCATCGGACGGAAGCCGTCTCGTAAGCGCCAGAAGCGACGACCACCTGCGACGCCGAGCGCGAACGGCAGGTCGGTGCCGGACGCCGCGGGGACGCGCCACAGCGCGAGCGTGGGGCGCACCCAGTTCGCGCCTCGCCAGGGGGAAGCAGCCTTCTCGCCGACGACCTCGCTCGGGGCGTCAATGCGGTCGAACGCCGATGGCAGCGGGGCTTCGGGGGCGGGCACCACGATCCAGCCGTCATCCTCCGCGGGGCGCGGGACCTCGGTCGGCTCCTCGGGGGGGCGTTCAACGGGGGCGTCGTCGGCGAGCGCGACGAAGGGCAACAGCAGCAGCACGGGCGCCTCGGATGCGACGACGCGCCGCTAACACGGCGGGCCGGGGCGGCCGTGTACGCCCGTGAGGTTGACGCCCTTCACTTAGTAAAGTACCTAAGTGTTCATGCGTAGCCAACCCGCCCGCCGACCGGTCGACCATGTGTTTCACGCGCTCGCGCACCCCGCGCGGGTGCGGGTCGTCGAGCAGTTGGGGCGCGGCCCGGCGTCGGTGACCGAGCTGGCGGCGCCGGCGCAGATGTCGTTGCCGGCGTTCATGCAGCACCTCAAGGTGCTGGAGCAGGCGGGCGTCGTCCGGTCCGACAAAGCGGGGCGGGTGCGCACCTACCACCTCGAGGCGGCGCCGCTCGTCGAGGCGTCGGGCTGGTTGGCCCAGCAGCGGCGGATGTGGGAGCGTCGGCTGGACCAGCTCGACGAATACGTACGTTCCATGAAGGAGTTGGAAGATGAGGGTTGATGGCTTCGAGCTCGATCCCGAGCTCGATCTGTACTTCGAGCGCCGGGTGCCGGTGTCGCCCCGCGCGCTGTTCAAGGCGTGGACCACGCCGGAGCACCTGATGCGCTGGTTCTGCCCGGCGCCGTGGCGGACCACGGCGTGCCGGGTCGATCTGCGGCCTGGGGGCGAGTTCTTCACCGTGATGGAGGGCCCGGAGGGCGAGCGCCACGAGAACGTTGGTTGCTACCTCGTCGTGGATCAGGATCGTCGCCTGATTTGGACGGACGCGCTCGCCCCGGGCTTCCGCCCGTCGGGCAAGCCGTTCATGACCGGCGGCATCGTGCTCGAGCCCGACGGGGAGGGGGGCACTCGGTACGTCGCGTTCGCGCGCCACGCCGACCCGGAGGCGTGTACTTCACACCGGGACATGGGGTTCGAGCACGGCTGGGGCGCGGTGCTCGACCAGCTCGTCGCGATCCTGCAGGCGGAGAACGCGTAGCCACAGCGCGCGCTGCGACGCTGCGTCCATGCGGTTGCTCCTCGCGGTCTGCCCGTCGGGTCGTGCCCGGTCACGGTCACGGTCACGGTCGACATTGCCGCGCTGCTGTACGTCGCGGAGGTCGACGCGGACGGCACGATCGGGCCGACCGTAGTGCAAAGCGCCCCGATCCTCGGCGGCGGTCGCCGTCGGTGCCTCGCGAAGAGCGCCTGCTGCCTTACCTGACGCGTAAGGGAACCGAGCTTCGCTGGCACTTGTTGGAGTTCGACGGGACGGCGGTGGTGAGCGCGCGGTCGGACGGGACGGTGGTGGGTCGTCGTCGGACGGGCGCGTACGGTCAGGCGTTCGTCGACAACGGTGATCCGCTGGAGCAAGCGGGGTTCCACGGGATCCGGGAGGAGACGGAGCTCGGGTTGATGGCTGCGGGTCCGCGTCACCTGATGCGGTCGGACGGGATGTGGTTGCAGCCAGAGCCGTTGTTGTACCTCGGGATTCCGTCGGAGCGCGTCGACGAACCGCGCGGATTCGCGACCTACCGGTACGCACAGGACAACCCGACCAAGTTCGGCGACCCATCTGGGCTCTTGTTCGAGTTGTTGCTGATCGCGTCGTACCAGGATCCGTTCCTGGCCGGGGCGGCCGACGAGATGAGTTTTGGGTACACCAGCGCGCAGCGGACGTACTTCCAGGAGGTCAAGGGCATACCGTCGAACGTGAGCACGAACTCCAACGCGTACGTGAACGGGCAGATGGCTGGGATGGCAGCGACTGCGGTGATGACCGGTGGCGCGGCCACGGTCCTTGATGTATTCGAGGGCTTGGTGGTCCCGCGGGTCGCGCAGGCTGGGGGTGGGGGCAGTAGGGGGGGGGATCAGCGGGGGCGTTGTTGGTCTCGCGCTGAATGCGTTGTTGGAGCGCGGACTTGCGGGCGCCTCAAAGGGAGTACCAACAAGAGCGTTGACGGCCGGTGACCTCGGGCTTGATCCAAAGGCGTTGACCAAGCTCGAAGGCACGTTCACTGTCGAGGGAGGCTTGGCCACGGCCCGCGTCGACATGATCGAAGGGCAACTGGGCTCATCTGGCTTGGGGGCCATCAAGAACCTGTCCGCGACCGCCAAGGCCGCCGGCGCGACCGAGTTGCGAATCGAGAGCACCCTCGCCAACGAACGTCTCTACGACGTGCTGAACGCGCGGTACGGGGTGACCACCGAGGGGGCAACCGACGTCATCACCATTCCGTTAAAGTAGCGAGGTAATCCCGATGGCTGAACGAGAGAAAATCGAGTCTCTGGCGAGGCGTATCCTCAATGCGATGGCGGCGTACAAGGAGGGTGCGAGTCCTCCGGCCGGCATCGACGATGCCATCGGCTTGTACGACGCCGAGGGAGACACCGTTCCGCTCTGGGTCACGACTACGGGCGTGGTGCGCGACAGTGATGGTCCCATTCTCAGGTTCGACTCGATCGCGGAAGTCCATGCGCCCAAGTCGAAGTCACGAGCAGATCCGGACAGCAGCCGTATCGCCCTGGTGATGGAGGACGGCACGCGGGAGACCATCGTGGTCGCTGGTGGCAGAGGTCGCTTCTGCGACTCGTTTGAGTTTTCGCGGTTCCTCTCGCGGGCAGCACGGCTTTCACATCCGTAATCCCACACCGACGCCCACCTGACACGCCCCCCCCCGACGACCCGCTCGGTCTCGTCGGGGGGCCAGGGCCGCCAGGGGCCGGGTCGGTCGTCGGCCGCGGTCGCTGGCCGACCCGTGCGCTGGATCTCGCCCCTGGCGGGGCCTGACGCGACCCGGCGGTGGTGATCATCCGATGCGCCGACTGGTCATGGAGGCCCACGCCGATGGCACGCGCGCACCGCTACGAGATGCTCCCGCACGTCCACGCGCTCCTCGCCCTGGTCGAGCAGGCGGACGACCCCGAATTGTTGTTCGTAGAGATCGTCGCGTTGCTCGCCCACGAGGCTCCCGTCATCGTCGAGGCCCACGTCGTCCGGAGCGTGGACCACGTCGAGGGCGTCAGACTACCGCACGCCCATACGCTCAGGCCTCGTTGCTGTGTCGGGGATACGTTCTGGGAACGCGTGTCATGCTCCACACGAAGTGGACTTGGTGCAGCTCGGGCTCCGTCAAGCGGCACCTCGCAGAGATGGTAGCTTGGCCGGCGTATTTGTCTGAAGCCTGGCTGTTCGGCCGAGCGCCCCTGCGGAACGTCGAAGGCGGTCGAGGACCCAACGCACGAAGTCCCTCCAGTGCTCGGTCACGTCGATGCAGCGAAGCTGGACGACTGCCTGGGCGCGCTCGCGAATCCATCGCATGCCGCCGTGTCTCCAGACATCCTCCGCCCGCGCCGTTCGGGTCACCCTCCTATGGGTGAGCGCGCGGAGCCAACGAAGCCAGCGCGAGTCCGCGGGCCGCAGCCATGTTACCGTTCGATCCGAGGCTGGATGCTCCCCCTGCTTACCGCCATCCTGATGCTGGTGCTTGGTGGGCTGTTCGCGCCAGGCCGACCAGAAACAAGCCGAGTCGACGGCCAAAGACTCAGGTTCCACGATGGTACCACCATCGCGCACCCAGCATCTACGGGCGGTACGACGAACACCAGAGTGTCGGCGACGCTCGCGTTCGACCGCTGGAGCCCGTCGTCGGTGACCCCGTCGAACGGCGTCGCGCTCGTGACCGACCGCACGACGAACCAGTGGCCGTCGGCGGTGCGGCTCACCGCCGGCGGCGTGCTGCGGCATCGCCTCTACGCGTGGGACGACAACGGGATGCTGACGGCCCGCGAGAGCCCCGGCAGGATGGACGAGCGCTACACCTACGACGACCTGGGCCAGCTCGTCACCGTCGTCGACGCGGTCTCTGGCGCCGACCAGGCCTACGCCTACGACCCGGCCGGCAACGTCACGTCCATGACCGACATCGACGGGACCCTGTGGACGTACGGCGCAGCGACGGACCGGAACCAGGTGCCGTGGCGGGAGGAGCTGTTCGGCGTCCAACGGGAGGAGTTCACGTACGACGCGTCGGGGCGGGTGGCCACGCAGGCGCGAACGCACCGGCGCCGTCCGGCGCGTACGGCGCCGTGATCAACGGACGGGTTGCCGCGAGGCCGGGCCGGAAGTAGGATGTCAACCCCTATAAGGCCGTGTCCGTGCGCGTCTACGCACCGAGGCACGAGGAGCCCACCGTCTTGCCGGACCGTGGGCTCCGCTGTTCTACACCGCCGCGACGCGCCCGCGACCAGCCGTCACAGCGGTCCTCTGTGCCATCGAGCGTGCAACGACGGCCCTCGCTCACGCCGCTGGTCGCGCGACGCAGCGTCGATGTCGAAGTTCGAAGCAGCTGCGCTCGCTGCTATACTGCGGGCATGCTGCCGCTCCTCACCATCCTGCCCGTCGCCGCCTCGCCCATCGTGAGCCCCCCGCGCGGCGTCTACGACGCCGCCCTGGTCGTCGTAGTGTCCCCCGAAGCTCCGACCGGCGCGGTCCGTTGCGGCGTGAACCGACCCCCGGACGCGCCGTGCCCACCCACGTTCACGATCGACACCACCACGCTGCTGTACGTCGAGGAGGTCGACGCGGACGGCACGATCGGGCCAACCGTCGTGCACAGCTACCTGTTCCCAGCAGCGGTCGCGGCCGCGATGCCGGCGACGGCCGGCCACCCGGTCTACGGGCCGTCCGTCGACGCCACCCTGCGCGCGTTGCCGTCGATCTCGCTCGCGGGTGGCCTCTCGGTCGTCAGCGACGCCGAGGTGCCGGTGTCGTTCGAGTGGATCGACCCAGCCGGCGACGACGTGCAGGTGCAGTGTGGCGCGAACCAGACCGGCGGCACGAGCCCGGCGTACCCGAAAGACAGCTACCGCGTCCACTTCCGGTCGGCGTACGGCGCGTCGCGGCTCGAGATCGACCTCTACGACGACGAGCCCGGGGTGCTCCCTGCGGACAGCTTCGACGCGATCAGCTTCCGGTCGAACAACCACGACTCGGTGTTCTACCTCGGTGTCTCGGGGCAGTACCTCCGCAACCCGTTCATGGACGAGAGCCACCTCGCGATGGGGCACCTCGCACCGCACGGCCGCCCGGCGCACCTGTACCTCGACGGCGTCTACTGGGGTCTGTACCATGTGCGTGAGCACTTCTCGGCCGCGTTCATGGCGAACTACCTCGGTGGCAGCGAAGACGACTTCGAGGCGGTAAACGCTGGGATCATCGAGGATGGCACCGGCGTCGGGTGGTCGCGCGTCGTGGCAGCAGGACGGGACTGGGAGGCGTTCTCCGCCGTGGTCGACGAGGCGCAGTTCCTCGACTACATGATCTTCAACTTCTACGCCGCGAACGCCTGGGACTGGTGGTCGAACCACAATTGGATGGCGGCCGGCCCGTCGGCGGGGGACCCGCGGGCCGGGCAGTGGATCTTCCACTCGTCAGACAACGATATCTGTCTGTATTACGACTGGACGACCGACATCACCACGAACGGTGGCCCGGCGGACCTGTTCGCGACGTTGCGTGCGCAGGGCCACCCAGACTTCTGGAGCTTGTTCCAGGATCGTGCGCACGCGTTGCTCGGGGACCGCGGTCCGCTCGCCGCGGACGTCGCGCGGGCCCGCTACGCCGGGCTGGCCGACGAGTCGTTCGACGCCGTCGTCGCGGAGTCCGGCGTGTGGGGCGCCGGGTGGTGGGACCGCGACGACGAGTGGGTCACTGAGCGTGCGCGCTTGCTGGACGGGTGGTTCCCGTACCGCACCAGCGAGGTGCTCCGCCAGTTTCGGGCCCGCGGTTGGTACCCGCTCGACGGGCCGTCGATCGACACCGAGGCGGGGGTGGTGCCGGCTGGAGCGGTGGTCACGTTCGCGGCGCCAGCGGGGGCGCAGGTCTATTATTCGGTCGACGGGTCGGATCCGCGCCGGTCGGGGGGCGCGGTGTCGGGGTCCGCGGTCGGACCGGTCGACGCCGGATCGATCGTCGTCGACGCACCGACCACGCTGATCGTGCGCACGCGCGCCGGGGACACCTGGGGGCCAGGCGTCACGCGCACCTTCGAGGTCGACGAGGCGCCCCCGCTGGTGCTCAACGAGTGGAACGCGGTCGCCCCTGACGAGCTGCTCGACGACGACGGGGAGGACGACGCCCTCGGGCGGATCGAAGGGAACGGGGGGGACTGGATCGAGCTGTTGGTCCTTGAAGACGGGCTCGACCTGAGGGGGTGGACGATCGAGATGACGGACCGTCGGGGGTCGGCCGGGGTGCTCCGCCTCGGGGACGCGCCCGAGCTCGCTGACCTGCCCGCGGGGTTGATCCTCACGATCGCGGAGGACCTGCCCGAAGATCTGGCGTGGGATCCGGAGGTCGGGGACTGGCGCATGCACCTGCGAGCCGGGGACGACGGGCCGGGCGCCGCGGTGTCGGCGGTCGCGTTCGACGTCACGAGCTACGACTGGACGCTGGTGATGCGGGATCGGTCGGGGCGGCCGTGGGTCGGCCCGGTGGGGGAGGGGGTGTCGCCCGCGCGCGGGATCGGCGGCGATGAGGTGGGGCTGCTCGCGGTCACTCCGGATGGGTCGGTGCGTCGTGACAGCCCGCATTATACCGATGGATCGTGGTCTACGTACGGCGCGCCGAACGTGTGGGATGGCGGCGCGCAGGACCTGACCGCGCTGCGCGGGATCGTCGACGGGCCGCTGGACACGTCGTGGTCGTCGCCCGACACCGCGGGGGCGGACTCGGCGCCGACCGGTGGGCTCCCCGATCCGGCGCCCGAAGACAGCGCGGCTGCAGACCCGGTTGCCGGGACCACGGGGTGCGGGTGCGCGTCGACGGGGTCGTCGGGAGGGTGGCTCGTCGCGGCAGGGGTATTGGCGCTGCTGCGGCGGCGCGCCGCGCTGGTCTTGGTGGCGGGGTGTGTCGAGAAGCCCGATGGCAGCGATGTCGTCGCGCCCCCTACCGACTCGGGGACGGCCCCCGCGCCGCCTCCCGCGGACACGGCGCCGCCCCCCAAGGACACGGCGGCGGCCCCGGTGTGTCATCGCGACGCCGACGGGGACGGGTTCGGGGATCCGTACGTCGTGGTGTCGTGCGACGACCCGGGGGCGACGGGGGACGACACCGACTGCGACGACCTCGACGGGCGGCGTCACCCAGGCGCGCCCGAGACCTGCGACCTCGAGGACGATGACTGTGACGGCATGTTCGACGAGGACCCCGTCGACGGGTTGCCGTTCTACGTCGATGGTGATGGGGACGGGTGGGGGTCGGAGGAGATCGTGTTGGCGTGCGCCAACGGGACCGGGACGTCGCTGATCTCTGGGGACTGTGACGACGCGGACCCGGCGCGGCACCCGGAGGCGGTGGAGTCGTGTGACGACGGGGATCTCGACTGCGACGGGGTCGCGGGGGGGTTGCCGGGTGGGGGCGAGGGCTGCCCGGCGGCGAGCTGCTTGGAGGCGTTGGAGGCGCGGGGATCGGCGTCCGACGGGGCGTATTGGCTGGAGCTGCCGTCGGGCACGCGCGCGCAGGTGTGGTGCGACATGACCACGGACGGGGGAGGGTGGACGCTCGGGTTCGTGCGCTGCTCGGGGGACACGGGCAGCGCGCTGGACTACGGCTCGTTCGAGCAAGGGTTGTCGGCGTTGGCGGGTGGTCCTGGGGCGGCGAGCTCCGCGGCGTCGGGGTGCACGGGGTGGTTGGACCTCAACGCGCTGGGGTGGGAGACGCTGACGGTGTCGGCGTGGTCGAGGGGGGGTGAGGCATACCGGTCGCGGGGTATCCCGAGGTCAGAGCTGCGGGTGCGGTTCGGGGACGACGGGTACCTGCTGTATGGGGGTTCGACGGGCTATTATTGGTGCTCGGGGGCGTCGTCGTACACGGACTGGGGGGTGGGGGCGGTGAACAACCCGGAGGGAGCGCCGGCGGACTGCAAGGGGCACGGGTCGCTCGGGACGGGGTGGGACTTCTCGGAGTCACCGTCGGCGAACGCGGGGCTTACGCAGTGTGGGACGGACGGGTCGAACTGGATGTACGCGAGCTGGGCGGGCACGCTGGTGTATTACGGGTCGCCCGGGGGGGCGCACGCCCTGTGGGTGCGGTGAGGTTGGGCGCCGCGCGCCACTTTGACCTCGTTGGGCGATCACTGCTCCATGTGGCTGGAGCCGTAGGTGCCCGTCGCGTTCGCGTACACGTCCAGCCCGGCCGCGCTCGCGTACCCCGCCGCGATGATCGCCGCGCGCGCCGTCGCGTTGCGCAGCGGGCCCGGCCGAAAGCCCCCCGACACGTTCTCGAGCTCGGCCGCGACCGGCCGCGGACCGTCCAGGTCGAACCTCAACAAACCAGCCGCCAACGCTGGGCCTCCAGCGATCTCGACGTGCGCCGCGTCCATGCTGCCGACCCGCACCACCGTGGCGTCGCCCGCGCGCACCACCGCGAACTTGATGCACGACAGCTCGCTCGCCGCCTGCCACGCGCGGATCTTGTCGTCGACGCCGCGGTTCCCGAGCTGATCCCGGTATTCGTCCGGCGCCCACGCCGCCCCGTCCCACGCGTCGGTGCTCACCAACGACGACGCCAGGTACGCCGCCTCCAGCCGCTCCACCGCCGCCGCGTAGGCCGAGACCTGCGCGGGATCGGCCTCAGCGGCGACGCGGCACGCCGCCGCGGCGTCGAGCTGGGCGCGGATCTGCGCGCCCACGAGGTCCTCCGGGCGCTTCTGGTCCTCCGGCGCCGACCCGCGGGGCGCGTCTTCCAGCGCGACGCCGTCCACCACCCGCTGGTGACGCCGCCGCGCCTCCGCGAGCGGCCCGGTCTCCTCGACGGGCGCCGCCGCCTCCGGCGCCGCGTCGGCGCCGGCGTCCACCGTCACGTCCTTGCTGGTGCCCGCCACGACCGCGGGGCGTCGACGCAAACCAGGCACGCGCACCTCCTGGCCGGGATGCTACGCCGAGGCGGCCCGACCTACCACCGTCAGCCGCCCGGATCGGTCGGGTTCAGGTAGCAGGTGTAGATGTGCTGGCTGTAGTCGCTGTTGGGCCCGCCGCACCGGTACCCGCCCGTTCCCGACCCGGCGGGGACGCTCTCCTCCGGGCACGCGCCGGGCTCGTACGGCATGTCGTCGGTCTCGCAGACGAGGTGACACATCCCGCGGTGGCAGACGGCGCCGTCCGGGCACGACGCGGCGTCGAAGTCCGGCCCCGAGCACGGCATCATGCACATGACCTCGACGCAGACGCCGCCGTCGCAGTCCTCGGTGGACGCGCAGTACCACGCGAGCCGTGACGAGCCGTCGCCCGTCGCCTCGGTGGTGTCTGCCCCGTCTCCGCACCCGATCCACAGCGATCCAAGCAGCCACACCCGCATCGCGCCCCCCCCCGGTCACCCCAGCTCGATGCTGGTCAGCACCGCCCGGGCCGTCGCGGGGTCGTTCGTAACCAAGAACCCCGCGCGCATCCGGCCGCGCTCCAACCGGATCGGGTGGGCCTCCCCCTGCGCGCGCGCCCACGCCTCCGCGCCCCCGTCCGCGCGCAGCGCCGCCACCGGCCGGAACCGCCACCACCCGGTCGCGTTCGGGTGGAGCCGCGACCGCAGGGCCAGCGCGACCCGGCCCATCGTGAACCGAGGGTTGACCTCGACGACTGGCACGAGCTGCAGCCCGTCACCGTCGTCGACGATCATCGCGTCTACCCCGATCGGCCCCCGGTACCCGAGCGCGCCCGCCGCCTCGGCCACCTCCCGCCAGGCGTCCCGGAGCTGCCGCTCGACGTGGCGCGGGCCGCCCGCGTGCGCGAACCGCTGGAGCTCCGGGGACAACCCCGTCGCCCACGGCCCCAACCAGGCGCCCCGAAACGCGCCGCCGTCGCCGGTCTCGAACCGGACGACGCCCCGCCAGAGCGGCCCGGCGTCGGTGACGTCACCGTGCGCGGACAGGTCGACGACCCGGCGCCGCCACCGCTGCACCACGACGCCCCCGTCTTCGGCTTGCCAGCGCGTGATCGTCGCGTGCGGCAGGTCCGGGCCGACCCCCCGCACCCGGCGGGTGCCCGACGCCGAGTACAACGCCTTGACCACCCAGTCGCCGTCGGCGACCACCCGCGCTCCGCGCGGCACGAACCGAGCTTCGAGCGACGCTTGCCACCGGACCGGCCAGTCCTTGCCGTACAGCGCCCGCCACGGGGGGGACCACCCCCGGACTCCGGCGACGGTGTGCGGGGCGAGGGGGGCCAACGCCTGCGCGGCCTCGGGTGACCACCCCCACGGCGCCAACCCGTTGAGCGGGAGGCCGGCCAACTCCGAAGGATCGCCCACGATCCGGCACGGGTCGACGCCGGCCGCGCGCAGGCCGACGAGCAGATCGTGGGCGGCCGGCTCGGCGATGACGACGTCGTGGGGCGCGGCGAGCAGCAAGGGCACGTGCTGCAGGTCGTGCCCGACGTCCCGCGACGCCTTGCTCGGGGTGCGGCCCAGCACGTCCTCCTCGACCGCGGCGCGGAACCGGTACACGACGGGGGGGCGGCCCCGGCTGTGCCCGGCGACGAGCAGGCGCGTGACGAACGCCTCGGGCACACCAGCGCGCGCGCGGGCGCCGAGGTCGGGGTCGGGGCCCCGCGCCCGAGCCGGTGACATCGGGAACACCAGCCGCGCCGACCACCCGTCGTAGGTGAGGGGGGCCCCGGTGAGCCGCGGGAACACCCGCGCGGCGTGCCGCACGTGACGCACCTCGTCGGCGTAGACACCGTCGATCACCGCGGCGGTGTCGGCGTCTCCGGCGGCGCGGAACCAGCCGGCCCACTGGCGCGCGAAGTCGAGGTTGGCCTGCTCGAGCCCGAGGCCCATCGCGGCGGTGAACGCGGCCGGATCGTCGGCGCCTGCGAGCGCGTCCCAGAAGAAGCGGCTGACCGGCACGTCGCCCAGCCCGACGCCACACGTGCCCATCCGGTCGAGGTACGCGGCCAGGTGCCGCTGCTCGTCGGCCATCACCGCGACAAGCCCGCGCCGGAAGTACGGCGGCGCGTCGGGGAACCGCAGCAGCATCAACGCCATCAGCTCCAACGCCAGCAGCTCGTGGTTGGCGAAGTCGTGCAGGATCCGGCCCCGCCCACCGGCGTCGTCGAGGTCGGCGCGGCGCGGGGAGGGCGGGCGCGGGCGTGGGTCGTCGAACCGGAGCCCGTCCGGGCGGCCCGGCGCGCTCGGCAGCGCCGTCAGCGGCGGGCCCGGGGACACGTCACTCGCCGGCGCCGGGGCCAATTTGTCCGCCAGCGACGCCCCGAACAAGACACGCTCCGCGAACGCGCGCACGGTCGGCGCGCTCACGGGTTGCCCCCGATACTGAACGTGCTATCAGGTGCCGGCGCTGGCCGACGCAGGCGCCGAGGGGGGCCCCCATGATCCATCCCTACAGCATCCCGAACTTGAACCGGTTCCGAAGGGGCGAGCTGCGGGTTCAGCTCTCGGCGCCCGGCCGTGAGCGCCCGATCGGCTACTGCGACGGCGCGCCCGAGGATGAGGCCGAGCTGGAGGCGATGGCCAAGGAGGAGGGGGTCTACGACCTCCCGGTCCAGAAGAAGGAGCTCAAGGGGGGGCAGCAGATCTGGTACGTCGGCGCCCCTCCCGAGCCCTCCCAGTGGGACGGCGACGACTGACCCCCCGCGCCACGTCACGGGCGGCCGCCGGTCGCGGGGCGCGGCTTGCGTGGCACGCCCAGCGTCGGCAACAGGCCACGCGCGGGCACCTGCACGAGCGGCTCTTGGGGGAGGCCCGCCGAAGCGAGGATCTGGTTCGCGGCCAGCACCCCGCTCGCGTACGCGGCCTCCATCAGCATCGCCGGGAACGGCAAGCGCACGTGGTCGCCCGCGAGGTACAGCCCGGCGATCGGGGTGTCGGTGGTGTGCCGCAGGTGCGCGAGGCCGGGCTGAAACGATGGGAAGTCCTTCCGAACCTGGAGGTGCTCGCGGAGGATGACGGCGTCGCGCAGCTCCGGCACGAACACCCGGAGCTCGTCGAGCATCGCGTCGCGCGCTTGCGGTCCGCTCCAACCGATCGGGATGGCGTAGCAGTGCAGCTCGACGACGGCAGCGGCGTCGGACCTCGCACATCCGCGCTCGATCCGGTGCATGAACGCGATCGCGTCGAGCGCGCGGTCGCGATCGGTGACCGCGTACACCGGGCGGGCGGGGTCGGCGTCGCGATCGAGCCACAAGCGCAGCACCGCGTACCCCTGGGACGGCGTCAGGGCCTGATCGAGCCGCGCCTTCCACTCCGCGTGCGGGGCGGTCAGCTCCGGCGACGCATCGAGGATCCTCCGGGCGCCGACGACGTCCGCGGCGAGCACGACGTGATCGTAAGGCGCGCCGTCCACGGCGACGCCGCGCCCGCTGGGGGTCAGGGTGGTCACCGTGGCGCTGGTTCGCAGGTCGACGCCGCGTGCGCGCAGGTACGCTTCGATCGGGCCCACCACCGACCGTCGGTAGTCGTCGGTGGGGTAGCGGTAGAGCAGGCCGCGGTCGTTCGACAGGTAGTAGAAGTGGAAGCTCTTGACGAGCTCCGCCATCGACATGCGGTCGGGGTCGGCGAAGAACGCCCGGGAGAACGTGTTGAACGACAGCATCAGCGACGCCGGGATGCGCGCGGTCTGAGTGAACGCCGCGAACGACACGCCGTCGAGCTCCCGCGGCGTCGCCTCCGGGTCGTAGGTCAGGAACACGTCCATGTGGTGGATCGCGGGGCCGCGGAGCAGCTCCCACCACTTGAACACGCCGTTGCGGGCGAGCGACAGCAGGTTCAGCACGGGCGCGGTGTCGACGTCGCGGAAGCCGTGCCCGTGCCCGTCGCGCGCGAGCACGACGTAGTCGTCGATGCGCCGCAGGCCGTCGCGCACGCCCACGCGGCCGAGGAAGCGATCGAGGTTCCAGTAGTGGTCGAAGAAGGCGTGAAACCCGTGCTCGACCTCCACCTCGGACCCGTCGGACGCGCGGTCGGTCCACGCGCCGACCTTGCCGCCGAGGTACGGGGCCGCTTCGAACACGGTGACGGCGACGCCGCGCTCGGCGAGGATCGCGGCGGCGCCGAGGCCGGCGAGGCCCGAGCCGATCACGGCGACGCTCGGGGGCCGCGCCGCGGGCCCAGACGCCGGCAGCGGCGGCACCGGCTGCGTGTAGCCGCCGAACGCGCGCTCGATGGCGCGCGCGAGCGGGTCCCGCAGCCCGAGCCAGTCGGCGGACCGCCCAGGCAGAGCCAGGCTTCGAGCAAACAAAGCAGCGACGACTACGGCCGGCAGGCCGAGCGCGCCAACGACGACCAACCCCCAAGGATCCAACACGCCCCCAAGCCCGCGGCGTCTATCCGCCCACGCACGGGGCCGGGCCGTCGTGCGGGACCACCACCGCTGCGGCCGGTGCGTCCTCGTAGACGAGGGTGTGGGTGCCCGCGGGCAGGCCGCCTACGATCGCGCAGGTGAGCCACAGCTCGCCGCAGGCCGTGCTGCAGACCTCGTCGAGGCGGGTGTAGGCGTAGGTCGCGTCGACCGTCACGACGCCATCGGCGAAGACCGCGTCGCAGCCGAGCTCATCGACGATCACGCAGTCGTTGGGGGCGCAGCCGTCGGCGATCACGAGGGCCCACGCCGGCCCGCCCGCCGCCAGGACGGTGTCGCCGACGGTCGAATCGACGGGCTCGCTGCCGAGCAGGCACGCGACCCCGCCGAGGTCGTCGATGTGCTCGACGGCGCCGGTGTCGACGCCCCCCCCACATCCGAGGGCGCCGACCAGGATCAGGGGCGCGGGTGGGCGTAGAGCCATGCCATCACCTCCTCGGGGTACAGGTCGTTGACGAGCGGGACGTGGCCGACACCCTGCATCGTCCACAGCTCGGCGCCGACCGCGCCGTCGCAGCCGCTCCACGCGACCCGGTTGGTCTCGGCGCCCGCGTCGCCGGTGAGGTCGAGCGCGCCCTGATCCCCGGACCCGTCACATCCGCCACGATCCGCCCAGAACGCCAACGAGGCGTCGGCGCTCGGGATCTCCTCGCTGCCTTCGTAGGGGACGTCGGGGTCGTCGTCTCCGTGGATGTGCAGCACGGAGACCTGCTCTTCGGCGGGGCACGACGTCGTGTCCAGCGGCATCGCGCCCGCGAGGGGGGCGATCGCGGCGAACAGATCCCCGCGGTCACACGCCAGCCGGTACGACATGAAGCCGCCGTTGCTGTGCCCGGTCGCGTAGACGCGCGTGTCGTCGATCGGCACGGTGGCCGCAAGCTCCTCGACGAGCCCACTCAAGTACGCGACGTCGTCGACGCCCTGGCCCTCGAAGTCGCAGCACGCGTCGGTGGCGTTCCAGAACCGCGCCCCGTCGCTGTTGGGGGTGCCGTCGGGGCGAATCAGCACGAACCGATCGGCCTCGATCCGCTCGGAGAAGCCGAGCAGGGCGTCCTGCACCTCCCCATTCGCACCGAACCCATGCAAGAGTAGCACGACGGGCAGCGTGTCTTCGCCGGCCCAGCCTTCGGGGCCGAACACCTCGGCGGGTCGGTCGCCGCCGAGGGTCAGGGGCCACGTGATGGGGGCGGCCGGGGACGCGGTGTCGGTCGAGGCCGCGCACGCCAACAGGGTGAGGATCATGTAGCTCCCCGGCGCGCTTCGGCGGCGCGGAGGGCCGCTCCGAACGTGTCGCGCATGTCGGTGTAGGTCTGGTCGAGGCGGGCGAGGTCGGCGTCGGTGCGCGCGAGCGCCAGCTCGACGATCATCCCGTGCAAGGCGGTGCGCACCATCCACGCCATACGGTCGGCCGGCATCGACGGATCGTCGTGGAATACGCCGCGAATACCGTCTTCGAGCAAGCGCATCGACTCCCCGTAGAAGTCCGCGACGTCGGGGCTCGGGTGCCGGGCGCCCGCCTGCAGGCTCATCACCTCGACCATGAACGGCGTCCATCCGCGCATCTCGCGGACGGACTCCCACAACGCGTCGAGGGCGGCGAGGGCCGCGTCGACGCCGTGCTCCCCGTGCTGGACGCGGTCCCGCATGCGCCGGTGGATCTGGCGGAACGTCGCGCGTTGGGCCGCGATCAGCAGGTGCTGCTTGCTGTCGAAGTGGTAGTGCAGCAGCCCCTTGGACACCCCGGCGGCGCGCGCGACGGACTGCATCGTGGCGCCTTGGTAGCCCTCGGTGCCGAACAAGCGCGCCGCCGCGTCGACGATCTTGCTGATGGTCTGGGCGCCTCGGCCCGCTTCGGACGGCTTGGCATCGCTCATGGGGTCGCGGCTCGGGCGTCGGCGGCGGCCTTCGCGGCCACCGGGTCGCCGATCAGCACGCGCGCGGTGCACGTCCCGACGAGCGACGCTTGCGCCGGTGCGAGGCCGCTCATCACGGTGGTGACGCACGCGTCGACCGCGGGGGTCGGCCCGAGCTTGGAGGTGACGTCGCGGGTGGCGCCGACCTCCCACCGCCACGTGACGTCGACCGCGGCGCCGCCGGGCGCGCACGCGTCGAGCGCGGGCTTGTTCTGCGCCAGCGTGCCGACGACGAGCACGGGCGCGAGCAGGCCTCCCGCGGCGAGGCTGCACTGCAGCGCGCGGACCTCGAGGCCGTCGACGGCCAGGCTGCTGACGTTGACGGTGAGCTTCGTAGGCGGATCTTGGGCGAGCGCGGTGAGCGCGAGCGCGACGAGCATGGGACCTCTCACGGGAGCATAGCGCCTCGGTGGCGCCTCGTGCGCCGCTCGTGTACGTCGCGACCCGGAGGGCGGATGGAGATCGAGCTCGTCTACGACGTCGTGTGCCCGTACGCGTACCTCGCGTCGACTCGGATCGAGGCGATCGCGGCCGAAGCGGGCGCGACCGTTCGGTGGTCGCCGATCCTGCTCGGGGGCGTGTTCCAGGCGATCGGCGCCCCGCCGCGCTCGGCCACGCCAGCGCCGAAGACGGCCGCGATCCGGCGTGATCTGATC
Source organism: uncultured Pseudomonadota bacterium (assembly GCA_903897935.1). GTDB lineage: Bacteria > Myxococcota_A > UBA796 > UBA796 > CAIUDO01. Next base: position 8,769 of record CAIUDO010000658.1, on the reverse strand, counting down.
AACCAGGCGCGGCGGTTCGGCGTGCCACTGGTGGAGCCCGCCGCCCACCCGCGCCGGACGGTGGAGGCGATGCGGCTGCTGGTCGCCGCGCCCGACGCGGCGCGACCCGCGCTGACCCACGCGTTGTATCGGGCGTACTGGGTCGAAGGCCGCGACGTGGCCGACCGCGCCGTGCTCTCCGCGATCGGATCGGCCCACGGGGTCGACGTCGACGCGGCGCTCGCCGACCGCGACACCCTGCGGGCGCGCACCGACGCCGCGGTCGCGCGGGGGGTGTTCGGCGTCCCGACCGTGTTCGTCGGCGGCCGCCTGCACTGGGGCAGCGACCGTCTGCACCTCGTTCGGAAGGACCTCGGCTTGCCGCGCGCCGCCGTGCGCCCAGCGGCGCCGCGGGCGGGTCGGCGGCTGGTGGTCTGGCACGACGTCGCGAGCCCGTTCTCGTACCTCGCGTCCACCCAGCTCCCGATGATCGCGGCTCGGCACGGAGCGACGCTCGAGTGGCGGCCGATCCTGCTCGGTGCGTTGTTTCGTCAGGTGGGCACCCCGGATGTCCCGATGCTGGCGATGCCGGCGGCCAAGCAGCGCTGGGTGGCTCGTGATCTCGAGGACGCCGCGGCGTGGTTCGGGGTGCCGTTTGCCTTTCGGACGCGGTTCCCGCTGCGCTCGGTGCTTGCGCAGCGCGTCCTGGTGCAGGCCCCCGATGCGACCGCGGCGGTGTATCGGGCGACCTGGGTGGAGGATCGCGACGTCGGTGATCCGGCGACCCTCACCGCGGTGCTCGTCGACGCCGGGTTCGATGGGCCGGGCCTGGTCGCCGGCGCCGATGATCCGGCGGTCAAGGCCCGGCTGCGCACCAACACCGAGGAGGCCGAGGCGCGCGGTGTGTTCGGGGTGCCGACCGTCGAGGTGCACGACGCTGACGGGGTGCTGACGGTGTGGGGGCAAGACCGGCTCGACGCGGTCGACGAGCGCCTGGCCGCCGGCTGAAGATCACAAGAACCGGTCGGCCGACTCGATCGTCGGCCGATGACCGAGCTCCTCGGCGCGCACCCGCAAGGCGCGCCAGCGGCCGGACGCCTCGCGGGTCGGCGCCCGGCGCGCGTCGAGCTCCAGGGCGGTCAGGTAGACGTCGAGCGCGAGGCTCTGCGCGGCGTCGCGTTGGAGGGCCGCCCACGCCTCCGCGGGCGCCGTCGCAGAGCTGCGCAGCAGGTCCGCCATCAGCAGCAGCTCGCGGAGCCCGGCCGCAGCGGCCAGCGCGTGGGCCTCGGCCGCCTCCTGGGCGCACAGCTCACCCCGACCGAGCTCCAGGGCGGCCCGCGCGCGCTCGATCCGCCACATCGCGAGCCCGTAGCCGCGACGTGCCGGCGGGTCGACGTCGAGCGCCAACCGCCGCTCGAGCAGCAGGTGGGCGCGGACGAGGGCCGCGGGGGCCTCGTCGTCGGTGTGGGCGCGCAGCATGAGCTCGGCGTGCAGCGCCGGAGCGCTGTCGTCGCCGATCGCGAGCGCGAGCGCGAGCGCGACCCGCACCGCGCGGGCGCGCTCGCGGGTCGGCAGGTCGGTGCGCAGCAGTCGCTGCAAGATCGGGCGTGCGCGCGCCGCGTCGCCCCGCTCGACCAGCAGCGTGACGAGGTCGAGCGACGCCTCGGCTTGTTTCCTGGGATCTCCCGCCTCCGAGAACCCGTCGAGCGCCGCGCGCGCCTGGTGTTCGGCCGGCAGTCGGTGCCCGAGCTGGCGCTGCGCGCGCGCCACCACCGCGGCCGCCGCGGCGGCGACCTCGACGTTGCCCACCTCCGAGGCGTCGGACAGCGCCGCCAGGCCGAGCGTGCGCGCGCCTTCCGGGCGCCCGCGCTCGAACGCGATCTGCGCAGCGAGCACGCCCAACATCGGCGACGCACGTCCGGCGACGAGCGCGCGAGCCCGGGTGAGCACCTGGTCGGCTTCGTCGAGCTGCCCGAGGGTGATTCGGGCCGCCCCAGCGACACACAAGGCCTCCACTCGGACCGGGTCGCTCCCGCCGGTGACCTGCGACGCTTGCCGCAGCGCGCCGACCAGGGCCTCGGTGGGGCGGTCGTGGCGGAGCGCGTGCTCCGCGCGTAGCACCCGGACGCGCTGAAGGTCGGCGTCGGTGGTGGCGATGGCCTCGGCGGCCTCGAGCGCGGCCGGGTTCGGAGACGGCGACGTGCGCAGCAGCACGCTCGCCCTGGCGAACGCGACGTCGAACGCCGGTCGGGCCCCCGCGGCCTCCGGAAGGGTGTCGGCGACGGCGAGCCAGCGTCGAGCCGCCCCGGGTCGGCCGCGCTCGACGGCCCGTAACGCGGCCTCGATGCAGGCCTCACGCGCGCGAGCCGGCCGCCCGGCCAGCAGCCAAGCCGTCGCGATCGCGTCCGCCGCGTGATCGCGCTCACTCGCGACGTCCCGACCCTCGGCCTCCCACGCGCGGGCGAGGTCCGATGCGGCGGCCGCACGATCCGCCATCCGGGCGCGCACCGACGCGAGCGTGCCGCGACCCCGCAGCGCGATCCCGGTGTCGGTGCGCACCACGTCGGGGTCCGACGCCCACGCGCGACCGATCAGCCGCTTGGCCACGCCGACCGGGACCGGGTAGTCGTCGAGCACCGCGAGCGGCCACAGCTCGGCGGCGGGTGGGGACCACGCGGCGCCGCGGTCCGCCATGAGCTGCTTCCAACCCAGCTCAGCGGCCGCGCGGGGCAGCGCGGGCGTGGAGACGACCGTAGGGGCGACGCCGCTCGCGATCCGCGACGCCATCGCCGCCGGCATCTCCGCCAGCTTACACACCGACGCGCCGTGGCCGACCAGCCCGCGGACCAGGCGCTCGGTGCGCGGCGCCCGCCAGCGCGGGTCGACCGTCACCACGCAGCCCACCCCCTCGGCGGCCAGCCCGACGATGGCGCGCGCGGAGAGCGCGTCGACCTGGTCGATGTCGTGAAACACCAGCAACAACTTGCGCTGCTTTGCGACTTCACCGATCAATCGGACGAACGCCGTCGCGACGCCGGACAGCGTAGGCACCGCAGTGCCGCGGGTCGGGGGCAGCACCTCGGGCCACAGGTTCGCCATCGCCTCGCGGTCGTCGGCCGGCATCGGCGCGAGCCCCTCGTCGTCGCGCGACACCAGGGTGGCGAGGATCTCGGCGAGCGCGCCCCCGAGCGACGACACTCTGCAGCGCCCGTGCAGCACCCACACGCCGCCGACGGTCGCGTGGCGCTGCGTGACCTCGATCAGCCGACGTCGCCCGGAGCCCGCGGCGCCCTCGAGGATCACGACGCGGGGCCCGTTGTGGGTGAACGTGCCCTCGATCGCGCCCAGCGCCGCGTCGCGGTCGACCCACGGCGGCTCCGGCAGCTCCGACGTGTCGTCCTCCAGCGCCAGTCCGGCGAGCCTCGCGGCGACCTCGGCTGCCGAGGGGCGACGCGTCGGCTCGATGTCGGTCAGCGCGTCGACCAGTGCGGACAAGCCGAGCGGGACCGCGGGACCTAGCGCCGCCAACGCCGGCAACCGCTCCAAGCAGGTGCGCGTGATCCAGCCGACGGGTGTGCTGGGCTTCGGCCGCGGCCCTGCGACGGCCTCGTGCAGGAGCAGGCCGAGCGCGTACAGGTCGACCCGATGATCCGTAGGCAACCCTGCGATTTGTTCCGGTGCCATGTACGGCACGGTCCCAACAACGTGACCAGAGCCGGTGTCGGCGTCGACCGCGTCGGTGGCGCGCGCGAGGCCGAAGTCCAGCACGACGACGCGGCCGTGCCCGTCGACCATGACGTTGCTGGGCTTGATGTCGCGGTGGGTGAACCCGGCGGCGTGGATGCCGGCGAGCGCCTCGCCGAGCTGGCGCCCGAGTCGGATCGTCCCGCTGACCCGATCCACGAGGGAGGTGCTCGCGATCGCGTCGACGAACGTCTCGCCGCGGATCAGGTCCATGACGAACCAAGCGGCGCCCCGGGTGTGCCCCGTCGCGTGCACCCGAACGACGCCTGGGATGCGCAGCGCGCGGAGGGCGTCGAACTCCCGGTGGAACCGGCGGTCGCCGGCCCGCGAACCGACGTGCTGAACCTTGAGCGCGAACCGGCGGCCGAGCTGGTCTTCGGCCTCCCAGACCACGGCGTACGCGCCGCTGCCGAGCGGAGCGCGGAGGGTGTAGGGACCGAGGGTCAACCCTGGCCCGAGCGCTCGTGTGGGTTCCACGTGGCGGTCTACCCGACCCGGCGCGTCGCCTCCACCCGCTCGCGGTGTCAGGCCGACAACGACGCCGCGCACGCCTGACCGGTCAGCAGTCCGAGCGCGTAGATCGAGATCTGCGGCGGCACACCGGTCGACGACGGGAACAGACTCCCGTCGGCGACCCACAAGCCGCGGAGGCCGCGCGCGCGCCCGGTCGGGTCCACCGGCGCGGACGCGGCGCCGCCCATCGCGAGGCCGCCCATCGGGTGGACCGCGGCGAGCGGCGGGTCGAGCACCCGCGCCGGACGATCATGCAGCGCCCGCGCCTCGACCAGCGTGCGCACGACCAGCGGCGGCGCGGTCGGCAACCAGACCTCGCGCGCGCCGCCCGCGAGCAGCAGCTCGGCGGACCAAGCGAGGCCGCGCGCCATCATGCGCAGGTCGGCGGCGTTGGGCGTGTAGTGGATTCGGGGACGGCCCCCACGGTCCGCCGTGACGTGACCGAACGTGCTGTCGTGCAGCATCGGCGTGACCGCCGCGAGGTGCGCGAACTGGCCCATCAAGCGCGTGTGCAGCGCTCCGGTGGCGGGCAGCATCGCCGCGACGCCGACCGGGTGCCCGAACACGGGCACGATCCAGATCCGCCGCTCCGGATCGGTCGGGTGGAGGTGCTCGGTGCACTCCCAGGACTGCGGGATGCCCTTCCAACCCTCGATGCGCTCGTTGAACAAGCCGCCCACCGTGGCGCCCGGGTGCAGCGTGAGCCCGCGCCCGATCCGCCGCCCGGGATCCGGGACCGCCGACGCCAGCGCCAACGCGCTCGACGCCGTGGCGGACGCCGCCAACACGACGGCGTCGCACCGCACACGAAACGCGCCGACCGGGGCGCCCGCGGCGTCGAGCGCGACCCCGCTCACCCCGGTGACGCGCCCGAACGCGTGCTCGATCCGGGTGACCCGAGCGGCGGCCCGGATCCGAGCACCCCGCGCGCTCGCCTCCGGGAGCAGCACGCGCGCGCTGTTCATCTTGGCGTCGTACGCGCACCCGAGCTCGCAGAACCCCGACCCGACGCACCCGACCCGGTTGTGGCGGAGCGGCCCGTTGCGCCACCCGAGCGCGCGGGCACCGTCCCGCACGACGCGGTTATTGGCGTTCATCCGTGACGCCTCGACCTCCGACACCTGGAGGGTGCGCTCGATGACGTCGTACGCTTCGCTCATTCGCGCGGGCAAGCCGGCGAGGCCGTGCTCGGCGACCCAGACGTCGAGCAGCTCCGGGTCGAGCCGCTTGCACAGGTTGAGGTTGTGCAAGGTGGACCCGCCGACGCCTTTGCCCTGCAACACGCCCACCGAGTAGTCGACGGACGCCCGCGAGCCGGCGTCCTGGAACAAGCGCGCGAGCATGTTCTCCTCGCGTTGATCGAACGTGGCGGGGGCTTGGTGCTCGCCCATCTCGAGCACCAGCACGTCGTGGCCGGCGCGCGCGAGCGCCCACGCGGCCGCGCCGCCGCCCGCGCCCGACCCTACGACGACGACCGTGGCGGCGTCGGTCCACGATCCGCGCGTGGTGATCGGCGTCATCGGCCCACCAGCGGCCCGTCGTAGCCGAGGTGCGCCCACGTGGCGTCGTGCTGGTAGTAGCCCATCGCCAGCATCTGGCGGAGGGCGTGCACGATCAGCCGCTGCGCGACGAGATCGGACGCGCCCCAGCCGGAGATCACCGCGTCGCGGGCGGCGAGATCGAGCGTGTGGAACCGCGCGGCGTGGGTGGGCAAGGTGGCCGCGTCGACGAACCGGAGCAGACCGCGCGCTTGCCACCGCGCCGCTGCCGGCGCGTGCGCGAGGTACCGGCCGACCGCCGACACGACGTCGACCTCGGCGGCGCTCGGCATGCCCGGCGCAGGAGGGAACAGCGCGCCCGCGAGCGCCTCGATGATGCGCCGCTCCGAGGCCAGCGCCAGCGGCGCCGCCCCGAGCGCGGCCAGCCCCACCGAGGCGGCGAGTCCGAAACCAAAGGCGCGACGGTCCACGAAGAACCCCCAGAAACGAAGACGCCCCGCGGCGAACCGCGAGGCGTCAGCGTGGGCCGGCGCTTCCGGCCCGGCTCGAAGAGGCCAAGCTTACGGGAGCTTGTCCATCGCGTCGCCCACCGCCGCGCCGCCGACGCCAGCCGCGATCGGCTTGACGGCGGTGATCGCGCCCGGGATGGCGCCGATGGTGGCCGGGAGGGCGCCCATCATCGTGGCCGCGGTCGCGAGCGCGCCCGGGACCTTGAGGACCATCGACGGGTCGTCGACGAGCTCGGTCGGGCTGGTGGACTTGATCGCGTTGAACTTCTCGGTGATCGCGGCCTGGCTGTCCTTGACGGCCATCAGGGCGTCGAGGGTGGGCTTGCCGAGGGCGGTCGCGTCGGCGCCCTGGCCGTTCGCGTTGAGCCAGCCGACGTACTTCGCCATCGTCATCGTGCACTGGACCTTGGAGAGCTCGTTGAGCAGCTCGTCGATCTTGGCGATGCCGGACTGCGACGCCGGGCAGTACCAGTCGTCCTGGGCGAACGGGTTCTTCGCCTCTTCGTCCCACGCCTTGAAGTCGGCGCCGAGGCTCGACGGGGTGTAGGGGACCGTGTTCTTGCGGAGCTTGGCGATCCGCTTGGCTTCCTTGGCCTCACACTTGGTGAGGTCCGAGTCGGCGAGGCCCTCGCACTTCTCGTACGCGAAAGCGGGGACGGCGGGGACGAGGCACGCCGCCGCGAGGACGAACGCAAAGAACTTGTTCATGACTGACTCCATCTCTTCAATCGCCAGGTTGCGACGGGAGGTCGCGAGCACTCGCTCGCGATCTAGGCTGCCCGGTTGGGGCCCGCCTGGAACCCGCGGCCGGATTAAGCATTCCGCCTAGCGAACGCAAGCGGAGAATTGCGCCGTCCTTGGTTTTCTCGGGCGGTTCCCGACGTTGGCCCGTTCCGCTGCGCGGCCTGGGTCGTCACGGGCAGCCAAATCTAGCTTTGCTCCGATTCAGTCGCTGATCTTACACCGCGCGGGGGTTCAGTCTCCGAGCGCGGCGACCACCACCGTCGCGTTGTCGCCGCCGCCCCCTCGATTGGCGAGGTTGACCGCCGCTCGTGCCGCCTCCTCGAGGTCCTCGCTCTCCAGGATGACATTGGCCAGCGCGGCGTCGACCTCCGGGGGCGTGCCGCCGATAAAGTCGGTAACACCGTCGCTGCACAGCACGAGCCGCTCCCCGGGCAGCAGGGTCAGCGCCGTGTGGCTCGGGGTGAGCGCCTTCGGTGTCATGTCGTCGTCGAAGTGGCCGACGTAGCCGACCAACGCGTAGCCCGCGGGATCCCAGTGCGTGCGCTCCCCGGCCATCCACGAGGTGAGGCGCCGCGCGGCCTGGTTCTGGTCACAGGTCAGCATCGACGCACCGTATGGGCCGACGAGGTACGCACGTGAGTCGCCTACCCACGCGATGTGCGCGCGGTTGCCGAGCACGCACGCGACGATCGCGGTGGTCCCCATCGGCACCTTGCCATCCATCGAGCCGCCGGCCAGCCGCAACGTGGCCTCGCAGACCGCGCGGTTGGCGGCGTCCAACGCCTTCTCGACGAACCGTCGCACGTCCTCGGGCGTCGCGTCGGCGAGGCGGGAGATCGCCTGATCCCACAGCGTGGCCAGCACGTGGCAGGTGATGCCCGCCGCGAGGTCGCCGCTGCCGGCGGTCGCCGTGGAGATGCCGTCGCACACGGTCAACAGGGAGCGTGAACCCCGGCTCGAGACCCAGACCGCGTCCTGGTTCGTTTGCCCCTGGAGGATCTTCACCTTGCCGATGTGGCTGTCGTAGCCCACGCGCATGCGCACGCTCTGCCGATGCTCGGCCCGGCCCCGCGCGTGCTCGGCCTCGAGGCTCAACGCCCACGACCGCGCCCAGGTGGTCGGGGCGGGGCGGGCGCTCGCGTCGGGGTGCAGCGCGGCCGTCAGGGGGGCCAACGAGCTCGGGGCGAGGGTGGGGCACGCGGTGCGGAGGTACGGGAGCACGCGCTCTGCCGACGCGCCGGCGGTCGACCACGCCGTGCCGAGCAGGGCGTCGACCAGCAGCATGGCGCCCGCGTAGACGTCGGCGGCGCGGCCGGTGTCGGCAGACGCGGTGGCCGGTCCGATGATGTCGACCCGGAAGCTCGGCATGCCCCAGTCGATCAACCGAACCCGCTTCGCGAGCGGGGCGTCGCCGGATCCGGGGCTCGGCGCCACGAGCGCGGACGCGAGGGCGGCCCCGAGCACGCTCAGCGCGGACGCGTCGTGCCGGATCGCCGCCCGAAGGTCGAACTCCGTGAGCGTCGACGCGATCACCGGCGAGGCCGGGGCGGCGAGGTTGGGCCGCGGATCGTGGCGGGTAGGCGGCGGGGACGCCGTCGCGTCGAGCCGGAGCGCGAGGTCGGGCCGCCCGCGCCGGCCGAGCTCGGACGCGAACCACCGCTGACGCGCCGCTGGGGAGGGGCCGCGCCGCGCCGTCTCCGCGACGACCTTGAGGACGAGCTCGGCGACGTCGGGCGGATCGACCAGCAGCAGCACGGCGACGAGCAGCCGATCGGCGTGCT
>CAIUDO010000657.1 GCA_903897935.1 uncultured Pseudomonadota bacterium | reverse complement strand
TCCTGCGCGCGCTCGAGCCGTGGGCGGCCGATCGTGGGGCGCTGGCGTCGCTCGCGAGCGCCCCGCCTCTGCCGGTGGGCGCCACCCCGTCGCCCGGGTCGCGCCTCACCACCCCGGCCACACCCACCGGCGACGCGACCTCATCGGCGTTGGCCGCCGATATGTCCACGCGTGTCGCGACGACCCGCAAGCTGTCTGACCTCAAGTCGCAGCTCTCGCGGCTCAAGGGCGCCGCGCGGCCGGCCCCGGAGGCGGCCGCGCCGCAGACCTTGCGCCCCGGCGAGCGGCGGCTCGTCACCGTGGCGTACGTCGAGGCGCGGCTCGAAGCCTCCGGGCCGCCGCTGACCACTGAGGACCTGCACGACCTCTCCTCGCAGATCCTGGACCTCCTGACCGTCGAGCTCGCCGAACGGGGCGCCCAGATGCTCCCGCGCGCGGCCGGCGCGGTCGTCGGCGTGTTCGGGTACCAGGCGCTGCGCGAAGACGACGTCGACCAGGCGATCGCGGCGGTGATCGGCGCGATTGACCGCGCGGGCGACGCGAACGGCTTCGTGACCGAGGTCGGCTACAGCCTGTCGGCGCGCGGCGGCGTCACCCAGGTGTTCGTGTCGCGGTCCGGCCTCGACGGGTCCATCGACGAGCACGCGCTCGGCGTGGTCGACGCCGCCAAGGGCCTCGCGGCGGTCGCGTCGTGGGGCGGCGTCGCGCTGTCTCGCGCCGCGCGCGACGCCCTCGGCGACCGCGTCCAGACGCGGGAGATCGCGTCGACCGGCACCGTGAGCGTCGACGCCCACGAGCTGCGCCGAGGCGCGAGCAGCGATCCGTGGGCGGAGGCGGGCCGCGGGCGCACGTTCGTCGGGCGGGAGCGCGAGATCGCGCTGCTCGACGACGTGCGCCACGCCTACGCGAGCGCCCATCGCCCCACGCTCGTGCTCGTCACGGGCCCGGCGGGCGTCGGCAAGACGCGGCTCGTGACCGAGGCGCTGTCCCGGTGGGACCCGACGTCCGAGGCGGTCGTGCGCGCCGAGCCGTCGTCGCCGGCGCCGTTCGGGCTGTGGGCGCACCTGGTGGGCGCGCTGCTGGCGCCGTCTCCGACGACCGGCCACGAGCGCCTGACCGACGGCCTCTCCCGCGCCGAGCGCGACCCCATCGAGGTGCAGCGCCCGGTGCTCGACCTGATCCGCGGCGTCGCCGGATCGACGTCGATCGCGGAGGGGCTCGGGCCCGGCATGGTGGATCGTGTGCGGAGCGCGCTGGCGCTGGTGCTCCGGGCCGCGGCGACGAACGCCGCGCGCGCCGGGCGGCGCCTCGTGGTCTCCCTCGAGAACGCGCACCGCGCCGACGCCGCGAGCTTGGACCTGCTGCACCAGGTGTTCGGCCAGCCCGAGCTCGCTGGGGCGCCGGCGCCGCTCGTGATCGTCACCGCGCGCGACGCCGGGCGGCTCGACCTGTCCGCGACTTGCGACGTCGTCCCGCTGCAGCTCGGTCCGCTGTCGCCCGCCGAGTCGAGCGCGTTGGCTCAGGCGTTGTGCCCGGGTCAGGGCTTGGGCGCGCCCGCGCGCACCCTCGTCGCGCGACGGTCCGGCGGCAACCCGCTGTTCGTCGAGGAGCTGGTCGCGGCCCTCCGGCACCGCGGCTTGCTCGGCGCCGACGAGGCCCGGCTGCAGCGGTTCTCCGCGCCGACGTCGTTGCACGCCTTGGTGCTGTCACGGTTCGAGCGGCTCGATCCGGAGCTCCGCGAGGCGGCGCGGCTCGCCGCGGCGCTGGGCGTGGAGTTCGAGGCCGACGTGTTCCAGGCGGTCGCCCGCGACGCGTGGCAAGACGGCGCGCTCCCCCACGCCCGACCGTCCGCGCACCACCTGGAGGAGCTCGCGCGCCAGGGCGTCTTGGCCCGGTCGGTCGACGACGCGGGCGGCGTCGTGTGGTCGTTCACCCAGGGCCCGTTCCAGGCCGCCGTCTACAGCACCCTGCTGAGCGACAACCGCCGGCTCGCGCACCGCCTCGCCGGCGAGACGATCGAGCGGCTCCACGCCGACGACCTCGATCGGTACGTGCCGATCCTGCTCGAGCACTTCAGCCACACCGACGACAACGGGCGGATCGTGTCGTATGCGCGCCGCGCCGGCAAGCAGGCGCTCGTGTTGGGGGCGTTCCCGGACGCGATCGAGGCGCTGTCGATGGCGCTGGCGCTCAGCGACAAGGCCGCCGACGCGGGCCCGATCGTCGACGCGTCGAGCCGGCGCGACCTCGCGATGGCGTACATGTGGAGCGGCCACCTCGCGCACGGCGCCGAGCGGGCCGAACAGGCGCGGGCGGCGCTCGACGCGGTGGTTGCGGCCGGCGACGCCGACGGCGCGGTGGCGCTGCGCGGCTCGGCCCGGATGATCCTCGCCGAAGTGGCGCTGCACCGCGGCGAGCTCGACGCGTCGGTCGCGCACGCGCGCGCGGCGGCCGACGACCTCGCGGCGGGCGGCAAGGTGTTCGAAGCCGCCGAAGCCGAGTGTTGGCAGGGCTTCGTCCTGCGCACCGCCGGCAGGGTGCAGGAGGGGCTCGAGCACGCGCGGCGCGGGTGGTCCGTCCTCAAGGACGCCCCGAACCAGGCGACCGTGGCCCGCGCCGGCCATGACCTCGGCAACGTGCTGCGGGACGTCGGCGCGCTCGACGAGGCGCTGGTGGTGTTCGAGCGCTCCATCGAGGCCGGCGAAGCCTTGCACCGGCTCGGCCGGAAGACCGACGCCTTGTGGGGCAGCGTCGCGTCGCGGTCGGGGCGGGCGTTGATTCGGTTCGCGCTCGGGGATCTGCGCGGCGCCATCGACGATCAGCGCGCCGTCGTCGCGCGCGCCGAGGCGTACGGCAACCTGCCGGCGCAGGCGTACGCCGGGTACCACCTCGCCACGCACCTGCTCGCCGCCGACGCCCTCGACGACGCCGACGCGACCGCGCGTCGGGCGCTCGACGTGTGCGCGCGGCTCGGCATGGCGGACCGCGCGTGCCGGTGCTTGCTCGTGCTCGCGCAGGTCGCCGAGCGCCGCGACGACGTGCGCGGCGCCCTCGAAGCCGCCTGGCGCGCAGAGAGCACCGCGCGCCCATTGACCGTCGCGTTGTGGTTGCGGGCCCTGGAGACCCTCGTGCCGTTGCTCGTGCGGGCGCGCGAAGCGGGCGGGTTGAGCCAGATGATCAGCGCCGCCGTCCTGCGCACCGAGCGCGAGACCGACCCGACGATCCTCCGACGTGTCGAGGCGTTGCTGGCGATCGCGGCGACCGCGCCGGCCGCCGAGGACTCCACGATGTCGATCAGCGACGCCGCGCCGACCGGCGACGAGCCCACGCTCGACTTCGACCGCCAAGACGGCACGCAGACCTCGACCTGGGCCAGCCGCGACACCGATTGAGCCGCGCTCCGCCGCGTGGCTTCGCTTCAAGCGCGGAAATGTGGGTGTTTCCGATCGGAAACACCGCCCCCGTCAGGTGGTGAAGCCGATCTTCCGGTGCGTGCCGTCGCAGAACGGCTTGTTGCCCGACGCCCCGCACCGGCACAAGTACGCGACGCTCGCTCGCCGTACTGCGCGCCCGCCCCCGCACGTGACCTCGTGCGGCCCAGCTACCTTGAGCGGGCCGTCCGGCAGCGGCGTGACCTCGAGCGCGCCCGGCGGATCCCACGCCGGCAGAGACTCCGGGGCGGGGAACTCACCGGTCGCCGAGAAGCCAGCCGCTACGTGCGATCCGTCGCAGTAGGGCTTGTTCTTCGACGCCCCGCACCGGCACAACGTCGCGCGGAGCTCGGCCGACTCGCCCACGCGCACGTCGCCGCGGACCGCGTACGGGCCGCTCTCGAGCACCGCGATCACGTTGCGACCGGACGGCGGCTCGACCGCGGCCCCATCGACGCGCTCGACCTGGATCGCCCCCGACGGGCACCGGCTCGCCGCGGCGACGAGCTCCTCGGGCGTCGCGGCGTCCGGGTCGATCCACGGGCCCTCCACGTTCGCCTTGAAGACCGCCGGGTAGCCCAACACGCAGTTGCGGGCGTGGATGCAGCGGGACCCGTCGAACCGGATCCGCATCACCTTGCCGTCAACGACCTCGGACATGCACACCTCCCTCGTGCGGCGAAGGATAGGCCTCGGCGGCCACGAAGCGAAGCGCGCGGGCGTACCGTTTTTCGAGACGGTCCGTCGCGTTGCGCGCGCGGTCAGGGCGCGTCGACGCGGCCGGCGGCGATGACCTCCTGGTACCGGACGAACACGTCCCGCGGCGCACGCGCCTTGGTGGCCGGGTCGAGCGCGTTGAGCCCGAACTGCATCGCCATCCCGTGGTTCCACTCGTAGTTGTCGACCCACGACCAGTAGAAGTACCCGCGCACGTCGGCGCCGCGTTCCATCGCGTCGACGAGCGAAGCGAGGTGCCCGTCGAGGATGGCCGACGCGCCGTCGACGTCGGGGGTGCCGTTCTCGGTGATCACGATCGGCAGCCCGTACCCGGACGCGCGGTCGACCACGCGGCCCAGGCCCTCCGGGTACGGGTCCCACGAGAACGTTGGGAAGAACGTGGAGACGGGCACGCTCTCCATCAGCGGGATCGGCAGGTCGGAGACCTCGACCCGGTTGTAGTAGTTGATGCCAATCCAGTCGAGTCGCGCCGCGAGCTCCGGGCGCGTCGCTTCGAACACACCGTCGAGGTCCTCATCCCAAGCGCCGGACGTCAGCCCTTCCAGCCAGATCGCGTGGTACAGGTGGTCGAGCTGCTCCACCGCGACGTCGTCGGCGGTGCCGGGCTCCTTCGCGTCGATCGCGACGAAGTTCAGGACGACGCCCACCTCAGCGGCCGAGCCGTCCCCGTCGGCGTCGACCGCGTCGGCGGCCTTGATCGCGTCGTACATCCGGGCGCTGCCGTCGATCTGGTTCAGCAAGACGGCGACGGCCTCGGGCGCGAGCGTGAGGCCGGGCGGCGCCGAGCGGTCCTCGCCGGGCAGCACGTACCCGGACAGCGCGGTGGCCGACGGCTCGTTCAGCGTGCCCCACCAGTCGACGTCGCCGCCGAACTCCATGGCCAAGAAGCCGGCGTAGGTCCCGATCAGCGGGACGATGCGCTCGCCGTCCACCCAGCCGCGGTTCGGGCACGACGCGACGTCGGCGTGGCACGCGACCGGCTCGTGCACCCACAGCGGTAGCGTGTAGTGGTTGGCCGTCGCGAGCGGCACGAGGCCCCGCGCGCGCATCGCGTCGAGCCACGCGTGGTAGCCGGCCACCGCCTCGGGATCCGCGTACGCCGCCAGCTCCTCGGGCGTCGTCGCCGCTTCGGCCGCTCCGTCCGGGAACAGGCGCGACCACTCGAACGAGAACCTGAAGGCGCGCAGGCCGGCCGCGGTCATGGCCGCGAAGTCGTCGTCGTAGGTCTCCCACATGCCCGGACCGGCCGTGACGGGCTCCCCGGTGACGTACAGCCCGGCGTCGCCGACGATCGAGGGGTCGGTGACCCACGCGTACCAGTCAGAGGCCGGGTCGGTGCAGTCGGCCTCGGGCAGCGTCGGGCAGCCCATCTCGACCTGGAAGCCGGCGGTCGCGCTGCCCCACAAGAAGTCGCTCCCGAACGACGGAGCCTCTCCGGTGTCTTTTCCGCGGCACCCTACCAGAACCACCAAGAGCGCAGCGCGACGCACCATCAACCCCTCCACGTGCGACGCAAGGTAGCCGAGTCGCCGCTCCGGCGGGGTCAGGCTCCGCAAGCGTTGAGGAAGATGCTGTTCGGCACCGGGGCGCCCACCGCGTCCGAGAAGTTGGCAACGACGAGATCCGTGCAGCCGTCGCCGTCGACGTCGGCGCCGACCACCTCGCGGGTCACCACACCGCGCGACACCACGCGGGGCACGAACCGGGCCCCATCGTGGTCGAACCAGAGCGCCCCGTCGACCGTGGCCACCAGGACGTCCAGGTCCCCGTCCCCGTCGACGTCCGCCAGCTCGACGCCGTACGCGATCGCCGTGGTGCCGATCGTCTCGCGAACTGTCAGCTCGTCGGACCACAGCTCGAGCACGCTGCCGAGGCCGCTCCTGCTCGCCGACACGACCTCGTTGGCGCCGTCCCCATCCAGGTCGCCTACGACGACGTCGTCGGTGCGGGTGTCCGTCCCGAACGTGTGCGGCACGGAACAGAACGAGCGGACGCCCGGCGGACACCGCACGCTCTCGAACACATGATTGAACCCGTCGTTTGCGACGACCACGTCCGCCGCAGCGTCTCCGACCACGTCCACGAGGACCACCGCGTAGGCGTCTTGCTTGGAACCGATCAGGATTGGGGCGGTGGTGGACCAAGTGCCGAGCGCGTTGCCGCGGTAGAGCATCACGCCGGGCAAGCCACACGTGCTCAGGCTCGCAACGACGAGGTCCGGAAACAGGTCCACGCGGTCCGCCAGGCCCGACGCGGCGCCCCAGGTCGCGGTGCCTTGATCACCATCGCACGGGAAGCCGGCGGGCTCCGGGGAGCCACTCGGGCGCGCGTCCACGCGACCGGCGCTGATCGGGAAGACCCAGTCAGGGTACCGATTCGCGCCGATGAACAGCTGCGACCCGACCATGGCCGCGACGTGCCCGTTCTGGACGTAGGGATCAGCGCCCGCTGCCATCGGGACGTCGATCCGACGCGTCGCTTGCACGGTGCCGGCGGCGTCACAAGCGAGGGTGTGGACGTAGTCCGGTTCGTCCAGGTTGTTGACCTCGATGACTTCGGAACATCCATCGTTGTTGAGGTCCACGACCAGCGCGTCCATCGAACGCGCGGTGGTCGGCAGGTGCACCTCGGTGAAGGTGACGGGCGCGGCGAACGCGAGAGCGGCGCCCACGACGGCGTGAAGATACATGGCGATCCTCCAACATCACAGCGCGATCGGTTGCGCTCTGTGCGCGCCGGAGCCTCGCGTTGTTCTGCACGGAGAGACGCGCCGGAGCTGCGCGGCTGGACATGGCGCCACGCACACCGGATGACAGACGAATGATGTGTAGGCGCGCCGCGCCGAGCGCTACCGGAAGCGCCGCGACCCGCCGCCGGACGCCGCCTCGCCCTTCTTGATCGCGCCCGCCTTGACCTGATCCTGCTCGGTGAGGCCGCCGGTGACCTCGATCACGAGCCCGTCCGACAAGCCGACCGTCACGTCGCGGCGCTCGAACACCTGCGGCCCGGTAGCGACCTCCACGTACGGCGCACCCTTCTCGAACCGGAGCCAGCTCTCGCGGATCGCGAGCGCCCCGTCGCGGCGATCGAGCACGATCGACGCGTTGGCGCTCGATCCCGCCCGCACCATCACCCCGTCCGGCACCGTCACGTCGGCCTCGATCGCGAACTGCACCGCGCCGTCCGCGAGCAGGCCCTTGGGGGAGATGTACGCCAGCTTGCCCGTCAACGGCTGGTCGCCGAGCGCGCCTACCTCGAGGTCGAGGTCCATCCCTTCCTTGATCTTCGCGACCTCCGACTCGTCGACCTTGCCCTGGAAGATCATGTCCGACATGTCGGCCACCGTCGCGATCGTGGTGCCCTCGTTGAACGTGTTCGTCTCGGTGACGGACTGTCCGACCTTGATGTCGACCGACAAGACCATGCCGGACACCGTCGACGTGATGTGCGTCGACACGCCGACGGACCCGCCCGCGTGGCCCTCCTTGACGATCTGCAGCGTGCGTTGGGAAGCGCGGAGCGCCTCCTCGGCGAGCTGCGCCTTGCCGCGCGCCGCGGTGATCTCGGCGACCGAGATCGCGCTCTGCGCCGACAGCGACTCGGCGCGCGCGAGCTCCTCCTTCGCCAGATCCCGCTGGATACGCGCCGTCTGCACCTGGCTCTCGGCGGACGCCTGCGCCTGAACGTCGGGGATGATCCGGATCACCGCGATGAGGTCGCCGATCTGCACCTGATCGCCCGGCTTGACGGGGAGCGCGTCGACGACCCCCGACACCCGCGACTTGATCGCGACCTCGGTGCGCGGGACGATCGCCCCGGTCGCGACGGTCTCCTGGACGATGTCGGCGCGAAACGGCGCCTTGACCTCGAACTCCTCGGGCACCTCGCGTGCTTTCCACACCAGGAACACGATCGTGGCCACGAAGGCCACCAGGACGCCCACGGCGCCGAGCAGCGGGATGAGACGCTTCATCGATTACTCCGCATGGAGGGCCACCACCGGCTGGATCGCGGCGGCGTGGCGCGCCGGGATCACGCCCGCGAGCGCCCCACCGATCAACAAGACGAGGCCGGCGCCGAGCGCCGCGCCGAGGTCGACGGTGGGGGTGCCCATCGTCGCGTGGTCGGTCCCGATGAGCCGGGCCGCGATCTCGAGCACGACCACGCCCGCGACGAGGCCGGCGTAGCCGGCGACCGCGGTGAGCACGATGGCCTCCTGCACGACCATCCCGACGACGTCGGTCGGGGTGGCGCCGAGCGCGCGCCGCAGGCCGAACTCCTTCGTGCGCTCCCGGACCACGATCAGCAAGATGTTGCTCACCCCGACCACCCCGGCGGCGAGCGTCATGACGCCGACGAACCACACGAAGAACCGGATCCCGGTGAACAGCGCGGTGATCTTCGCGAACTCCTTCTCCGCGTTAAACGCTCCGATCGCGTTGTTGTCCTCCGGGTTGACCTGGTGGCGCCCCCCGAGCTCCCGGCGAACGCTTGCTTCGAGCTCGCTCCCGGGCACGTCCTTGGCCCCGGTGAGCGCGAACCAGCCGACCCGGTCGCCGAACCCGAACGTGCGCTGGAACGTCGTGAACGGGAGGTGGATGGTGGCGTTGTCGCGGTCGGACCGGTCGTCGTTGGCGTGCGACCGGATCCAGCCGACGACCTTGAACTGGATGCCCCGGATCGCGACGTGCTGGCCGATCGGGTCCTCACCGTACGGGAACAGCTCCTGCACGACCTGATCCCCGAGCACCGCGACCTTTCGCCGCTCGGCGACGTCGAGGGGGTCGAGGAACCGCCCCCGCACGACGATGGGCGCCAGGATGTGGGCCAGCTCGGCGACGTCGCCCATCACGGTGTAGTTGCCGGTCTTGGCGCCACGCACGACGTTGTTGCCTTCGCGCCAGCCTCCGAGCTGGTTGCGGGGGGCGACGTGCTCGACCCCAGGGAGCTGGCGGAGGGCCTCGGTGTCCGAGTTGTCGAACCCGACGTACCGGCCAGGGGCGAGCCCCCCCCACGGCAGGGTGGTCCTCCCCCCCCACAAGTACACTGCGTTGGTGGCGTAGCCGGCCATCGATCGGGTCGCGCCGCGCTCGAGCCCGTCGCCGAACCCGAGCATGACGACGAGCATGAACATGCCCCAGAACACCCCCAGCGCGGTCAGCAGGGTGCGGACAGGGTTTGTGCGCAAGCCGTCGGCGAGCTCGGTCCACCGGTCGAGGTCGAACATCAGCCGTCCCGCAGCGCGTTGATGGGGTCGATCGACGCCGCCCGCAGCGCCGGCACGAGGCCGGCGAGGGTGCCGAGCACGACGAGCAAGACGACGGCCGCGCCGAGCACCCCGAGGTCGACGCTCGGATCCCGCACGTACTCGTTCTCGGGCAACGACGCGGCGACGATCTCGACCAGCGCGACGCCCAACACGAGGCCGGCGTACCCGGCGACCGAGGTGAGCACGACCGCCTCTTGCAGGACCATCGCGACGAGCGAGCCCGGGGTGGCGCCGATCGCCTTGCGTAAGCCGAGCTCGGCGGTGCGCTCCTTGACGGAGACGAGCAGGATGTTGCTCACCCCGACCGCCCCCGCGAGCACCGTCCCGACGCCGACCACCCACACGAACGCGCCGATCCACTCGAACATCTGGTTCACTTGTTGGAACTGCTCGAGGTTGTTGCGCACGCGCAGGGCCCGGGCGTCGTCGGGGTCGAAGTCGTGGGCGCGCGCGAGCTGGCCGCGCACCTGGTCGGTGAGCGCCTCCGACTGCGCGACCGTCATGTCGCCGACCGTGAACATGATCTGGTGCACGCGCCGCCCGCCGCCGTACGCGAGCTGGGCGGTGGTGATCGGCACGTAGATGAGCTCGGTCTCGCCGGGGCCCCCGTCGTCGAAGAACACGCCGACGACGGTGTAGGTGATGCCGCCGATGGCGATGCGCTCGCCGATCGGGTCCTCGCCGCGGAACAGCTGCGACGACACCTCGTCGCCGATCACGGCCACCTTACGCTTCTCGGCGAGGTCGAGATCGTCGATGTAGCGGCCCGACGTGATCACGGTGCCTTCGAGCACCTGATGGTCAGGGTGCACCGCCCGCACGCTGAAGTCGCCGCGCCGGTCGCCCCACGAGATCGCGAAGTCGTCCCAGATCCGGAAGCGCCCGGTGAGCGCGCCGACGTCGGGCATGGCCCGGATCGCGTCGATGTCGTCGTTGTCGAACGACAACGCGCGCCCGACCGGGTGCCCCTCCCACGGCACCGCGGTGCGCCCGGGCCACAGCCAGATGCTGTTGATCGCGTCGTCTCGGAACTGCCAGCGCACGTTGTTCTCGAGGCCGCGCCCCGCCGCGAGCAGCATCACCAGCATCAGGATGCCCCACGCCACCGAGAACATCGTCAGGCCCGTGCGCAGCCGGCTGCGATCGAGCCGCTCGAACAGCTCCTGCCACGCGTCGAGGGACATTAGGAGGGCACCTGGATGCGGTCGCTGGCGATGCGGCCGTCGACGAGGTGGATCACGCGGCGCATCTTCGCGGCGACGTCGTGCTCGTGGGTGACGACGAGCACCGTCATGCCGTCCGCGTTGACGGACGCGAGCAGGTCCATGATGTCGTTCGAGGTCTGGCTGTCGAGCGCGCCGGTCGGCTCGTCGGCGAGCACGAGCCGCGGCTTGGTGACGAGCGCGCGGGCGATGGCGACGCGCTGCTTCTGACCGCCCGAGAGCTGGTTGGGCAGGTGGTCGGCGCGCTCACGCAGGCCGACCCGCTCGAGCATCTGCAGCGCGAGCTCGTTGCGACGCCGCCGGGGCACCCCCGCGTAGTACAGGGGTAACGCCACGTTCTCGGTGGCCGTCTTGAACGGGAGCAGGTGGAACGACTGGAAGACGAACCCGATGTATTGGTTGCGCAGGCGCGCCGCCTCGCGCTCGGAGACGTCGCGGATCAGCGTGTCGCCGAGCGTGTATGACCCCGAGTCGTACCGATCGAGCAGGCCCAGCACGTTGAGCAGCGTGGACTTGCCCGACCCCGACGAGCCCATAATCGCGGCGTACTCGCCCTCGGCGACGAACAGGTCGAGGTCGCGCAGCACGTGAACGGGCGCGTCGGCCATCGGGTACGACTTGTTGAGCTTCTCGAGGCGGATCATCGGGGGTCCGGACCGGCTGGGAGCGCGCTTTACGGGGATGGCGGCGGCGAGGCCAGCCCGTATGGCAAAGCATGACCGCTACTGAAGGCGCACCCGGTCCATCAGGGCGTCGTCGGCGCGCTGCGCGTCGGTGAACGCGGCGAGCGGATCGGACGCCAGCGACGACCACGCGGCGGGGTCGGGGTCGCCGTCGACCTGCTCGCCCGCGGCGATCCAGGCGTCGACCTCGGGGGTGGCGGGCAGATCGACGACCAAGTGGACCCGCGCCGGTCCGTCGTTGATCGCGCCGTGGACGCGGCTGTTGTTGAACGCCCACGCGCCGCCGGCGGGCATGTGCACGAAGCCGCCCTCGACCGCGAGCCGCGCGGCCGGGCTGGTGACCAGCGGGATGTGCACCCGGTGGTGCTCGTCCCAGTGGGGCAGGTTGTCGACGTGGAGGAAGATCTTGGACCCGGGTGGGCTCACGCCGATCCAGGCGACGCGCGCGCGCGCGGGCAGGCCGCGATTCAGGAAGTCGCGGGTGACGGGCATGCGCCGGAGCGCGGGCATGTCGAGGTCGAGGCCGGTCACCAGGGTGTTCGTGGCGTGGCCGCGCGGGGGGCCGCCCCGCAGGGGGGCGAAGCGCGTGAGGATGTGCCACTTCCAGGTGCTGTCGACGAAGGCGTCGTCCGCGGCGGGCAGCTCGCCGACGAGGGCGTCGACGGGCGCGGCGACGTCGAGGCGGACGAAGCGGTACGGCTTGTTGATGGCGTTCGGGCTCCGGGCCCGGGGGCGCTGGTGCATGCGGCTCCGATACCACGCCGCGCCGACGCTGACGGGGCGTCCCCGAACGCGCCGGCCCGCTCGGGGCGATCACGTTCCGGATCGCCCATTCCCTCGAGGTGCTCTCGGGTTTGGCGATCGCCGCGATCCAGGGGTCAGGTCGATCACTTTTAACGGCGCGCCCAAAACGGCCCGTATCGGGCGTTGGTCCGTCGCCAATACCCCGAATTCAAAAGTGATCGACCTGACCCCTATTGGAGCGTCGGCGTTTGCCCGACCCATGGCGCATCGACCGAATGTGATCGACCTGACCCCTGCTCGATTAGCGGCGTTCTCATGTCTCCGGCGCCGCGCGTGACCCCGCCGCAGTTTCCGGATCGCCCATTCACCAGGCGGTGTCTGGGGTTTGGCGATCGCCGCCAAACAGGGGTCAGGTCGATCACTTTTGACGGCGCGCCGAAAACGGCGGATATCTGGCGTTGGTCCGTCGCCAAAAGGCCGTGATCGAAAGTGATCGACCTGACCCCAATTTGAACGTCGGCGTTCGCCCAACCCATTGCGCGTCGACCGAATGTGATCGACCTGACCCCTTCGGGATCGTCGGCGTTCGCTCGCTGCCGAGCCCGTCAGCCGGACGCCGGCCGCGCCGCGTCCCGCTCCTCGCGCGACAACACGCGCGCCTGCACGATCGGAGCGCCCGCCGCGTCCCGCACCGGCGACGGCGCGTGCCGCCCGAACAACGCCCCGCGACCCAAGAACCACGCCGTTCGCGCCATGACGCCCGCCGAGAGCGTGTCAGACGCCCCAGGCGGCCGCCCGTGCGCGAACTTGGCTTGTACGCCGCCAATCGGCGGGCCAAACGCCGCGTCCGCGTCCGCGCCGAACAGCTTGCGGTTGAGCCCGAGGAACGGCGCGCGCGCCGACGGCACCGTGTTCGCCAACGGGGCCTGGCAGCACGCCGTGTGGAAGCGCAGCAAGCCCTTCGGCGACAGCCGCAGCAGCGCGACGTGCTCCTGCCCTTCGGTGATCGTCAGGTTGCAGGGGTACACCTGCACGATGTCGGTGCCGCCGAACCCGTCCAGCACGTCCGCCCGCCCGAGCGCGGCGGCGAACGTCTGGCAGTCGTCGCAGTAGCAGACGACACGGTTGACCTGCGCCGGCACCGCGTGCCGCAGGGTCCCACGCACGGCCCCACATGTACAAGCGAGCGCCAACGACGACATCACCACCATCCTATCGGTCGAATCCGTCCGACCGCTCAAACGAAGGCTAGAAGCCGGGATCGGCGTCCGCGTTGCCGGCCACGCCGTCGACCTTCAGCGAGTCGGGCGCCGGCGGCAGCACCAGCGTCTGCTGGCCGGGCACGTCCTCAGCGACACAGTACGAGACGCCGTCGTGCATCGGGAAGCCCATCGCCGCCAACGTGCCGTTCGGGTCGGCCAACAAGTCGGCCTTGAAGCTCGAGTCCAGCCACGCCCGAGCGACGATGCGCTTCCAAGCCAACAGCTGGTGTACGCGGTCCGCGCTCAACGGGTACTGAATGTCAGCCATGATCAGCTCCTGCAGGGGTGTCGGGTGGAAGATCGCGCGTCATGAACGCCGTCGCGCGACGGTACGGCAGCGCGCGCGCCGCCCACGAAGGGGCGACGGGCTCGCACAAGGACGGGTCGAACAGGGTCAACGCGGTGGCGTGTACGGCGACGGCGACCGCGACGCGCTCGGGCGCCGAGCACCCGGCCACCACCGCCACCAGATCGTCGACGTGCGACACGTCGGAGCCCGCCGCGCTGTGCACACGCAGACACCGCGTGGCGTCGACGGGCAACGACGCTTGAACCGCCGAGACGTACGCCTCGGTGCGCTCGGCGGCGAGCCGCTCGAGCGCGTACGCGTACCCCAAGCAGCCGATCGGGTCGGGCGCCCGCACGTACGCGTCGAGCATGGCGACGAGCGCCGCCGCCCGCCGCGGGAGGAGCGCCCCCACCAACGCCGCCGCGTCGTAGCCGAGCGCCTCGAGGTCGCGCAGCGCCAGCCGATCGTGCCCGTGCTCGTCGACCACCTTCTCGCGCGCCCATGAAGCGAGCGGCTCCCGACCGGCCGCCGCGAACCGCGACGCCGCCACCCGCATCTGGCCCGGGGTCGGGTGGGTCGTGTGGTACAGCGAGATCAGGCGCCCCACCCACGCGTCGACGCCCTGCGGCGCGACGAGCGGCCCGGACCGGCGACCGGCCGAGGCGAGCGCGCCGTCGAGCAGGTTGCGGGTGGTCTCCGGCGTGCCCGGACCCGTCATCGGCTCCGCGAACGCCTCCCACGGGTCACCGGGGCGCAACCGGTGGTGCCACGCGCCCGCCGACGTAGCGACGACCACGCGATCCGGCGCCACGCTGACCCATTCGACGTGAGGCGCAGCCGCCACGCATCGCTCCCCGCCAGCGTCGTCCGCCGGACGCGTGGACCCTACAAGACGACGGCGCCGCAGTAAAGCGCCCTCGGCGCCGGCTGGGGTAGGATGACCCCCTCACCGGGAGCGGAGCGTGACGACTGAGCCGTACGACGTGCTGGTCCTCGGCGGCGGGCCCGCCGGCAGCACGTTCGCTGGGATCGTGAAGAAGTACGCGCCCGACGTTCGCGTCGTGGTGCTGGAGCGGGCGCGGTTCCCGCGCTGGCGCGTCGGCGAGTCGAGCATCCCCGTCGCCAACGGCGTGCTGCGCGACCTCGGCATGTTCGACCGTCTCGCTGCCGACCCGAGCGTCGTGAAGAAGATCGGCGTCACGTTCGTGTGGGGCGCCGATCGTGCACCGTGGAACGCCGACTATCTGAAGCTGGTCACCGGGGACGCCCCCGATCACGTCATCGACGTCGTGGGGCAAGACTTCGGCGACCTGCGCGAGCGGGTGAAGCGGTCCGAGGAGCCGTTCTTCGGCTTCAACGTCAATCGCGCGTGGTTCGACACCCAGATGCTCGACAACGCCGCGTCGCTCGGCGCCGAGGTGCGCCAGGGCACGCGCGCCGTCCGGGTGAACCGCGATGGCGGGCGCGTCGTCGGGGTCGACTGGGAAGACGATCAAGGCGCCAGCGGCACGATCCGGGCCGACTTCGTGCTCGACGCGTCGGGGCTCGGCTCGTTGCTCACCCGCGGCCGTCGACACAAGGACCCGAACCTGTCGAACTACGCCGTGCACGGCTACCTGCGCGGCGCCGAGTGGAAGGTCGTCTACAACGGCAAGAAGGAGCGTACCACCGTCTTCATCGCCACAGTCGCCACCGGGTGGATCTGGTACTTCCCGATCGGCGACGACTGCATGAGCGTCGGCGCGGTCACCCACCGCGACCGGTTCAAGGACCGCCTGCGGGAGACGGACCCCGAGTCGTTGTTCTGGGAAATGCTGCACGACTGCCCCGAGGTTGCGTCGATGGTGCGCGGGGCCACGCTGCGCGACGACGTCATGCCGGACGGCGCGCGCGTCAAGGTGTCGGAGGACTGGTCGTCGTGGGCGGAGGAGGTCGCCGGGCCGGGCTGGGCCGCCGCCGGGGATGCCGCGATGTTCGTCGACCCGATCTTGTCGTCCGGGGTGTCGCTCGCGCTGCAGAGCGGGCACCGGGCCGCGTGCACCTACCTCACGTCGCGCGCGCACCCGGGCCTGTCGTCCAGCGAGCTGTGGCGTGCGTACGCCGACTACCTGCGCGGAGAGTACGGCGCGTTCTTGCAGATGGCGCGCTTCTTCTACGGCAACAACAAGGCGACCGAGTCGTGGTTCTGGGAGGCGCACCGGCTGGTGAACAAGAGCGGGCGCCTCGACATCGAGCCGGGCCGGTCGTTCGCGATGGCGACCGCGGGGTTCTTCCCGTTCAGCAAGGCGCTCAGCTTCGAGATGATGGCGCCGCTGATGCGCGGCGTGTCGGGCGCACACGCCGACTTCGGAGCGGTGTACCACGACACCGGCGTCCCGGCAGACGACGAGCTGCCGTCGTGTGGGCTGTCGGTCGTCGCGCCGGTCCGCCTCGCGCTGCGCACCGAGCCGCTGACGGCGTCGGCGCGCCCGGGGGAGCTGCTCGTCTACCACGACCTCGTGTGCGACGCGCCCGATTGGCAGCACCGAGCGGCGTTGTACCCGACCCGGATCCCGCCGGCGCTCGCCCCGGTCGTCGTCGCGCTGCACGAGCACGACACCGTCGCCGGCTGGCTGGACGACGCGGTGCGCCGCTTGCCGTCGTCGCCAGCCGCCGACGTACGGAGCGGCGCGCTCGCCGTGCTGCGCATCGCCGCGCTGCGCGGGTACGTCGCTCTCTCTCGGCCAGCGGCGTGAGCGCTGCCCACGTGCTCGGGCTGCTCGGCGGCGTCGCGGCTGGGCAGGCGATGGTCGCCGCGGTGCGCCTGGGGGTGTTCGACCACCTGGCGCGCGGCCCACAGACCGTCGACGCGCTCGCCACCGCCATCGGCGGCGACCCCCGCGTGCTCGTCCGCGTGCTGCGGGTGGCCCAGACCCACGGGCTGCTCACCGCCGACGCCGAGGGCCGGTTCGCGAACACTGCGTCCGGCGACGTGCTGCGCGCCGACCACCCTGGATCGCTGGCGCCGCACGTGCTGTGCATCCGCGACGAGACGATCGCGGCGATGGGGGCGCTCGACCGCGCGGTGCTCGGCCCGCCGTGCGCGCTCGAGCACGCGTACGGCGAGGGCCTCTGGGCCCGCCTCGCGCGTGATCCGGCGGCGGAGGCGGCGTTCTTGGCGTTCATGGACTCGAGCATCCGCTCGGCGGCGCCCGCGGTGGTCGCGGCGGTCGACTGGGCGCCCGCGCGGGTCGTCGTCGACGTCGGCGGCGGACGCGGCACGCTGTTGTCGGCCGCGCTCGAGGCCCACCCTCACCTGCGCGGCGTGCTGTTCGACGTGCCCGCCGCGTTCGCGGGATCTCCCGACGCCGCGACGCGGCTCCCCGACCGCTGCGCCCGGATCGAGGGCGATTATCGGCGCGAGGTGCCCGAAGGCGCCGACGTCTACCTGCTGTGCCGCGTGCTGCACGGCTGGGACGACGACGGCTGCCGGGTCGTCTTGTCTCGGTGCCGACACGCGATGGCGCCGGGCGGGCGCGTCGTCGTCGTCGAGCGCGTGCGTCCGGAGGCGCCGAACCGGGTCGACGCGCTGGCCGACTTACGGACGATGGCCCACACCGGCGGGGAGGAGCGCACCCGCGCCGACTTCGACCGCGTGTTCGCCGCGGCAGGGCTGCGGCTCGCCCGCGTCGCCGCCGCCGGGCCCTGGATGAGCGTCATCGAAGGCGTCGCGCGTACGTAATGAGCGTGGCGCATGGTCGGCGTCGAAGCTACCGTCACCGCACGGAGGGGCGCATGACGACGTGGATCCTGACCTTGATCCTGGCCTGCGGGAAGACGGACACGAGCGCGCCAGCGACGGCGTCAGACACCGACGCGGACACCGACTCCGACGCGGACACCGACGCCGACACCGACGCCGACACCG
>CAIUDO010000656.1 GCA_903897935.1 uncultured Pseudomonadota bacterium | reverse complement strand
GCTCCGAGGGCGGTTCCGGTCGGGGTCATAGCAGGTGGGTGCGCGCGGTCACAACCCGACCGCCCCCCAGCGGCGTAAACTCGCCCCATCAGGAGGGCGCATGCGAGGGTTCATGGTGGCCGCGGTCGTTGGGGCGGCGCTCGTCGCGGGGTGCGGGAAGTCCGATGACACGGGCCCGGTCGGCGAGACCGACGCGGACACGGACACGGACAGCGACACCGACACCGACACCGATTCGGACTCCGACACGGACACGGACAGCGACACCGACACCGACACCGAGCCTGCCTGTGAAGGGTACCGGGCTTGGGACCCATCCGGCGACGGGGTCGGGCGGTTCGGGGCCCTCGCCAGCGAGCTCGTGTTCAAGACGACCTCCGGCGACGAGGTGCGCCTCTCCGAGCTCTTCGACGGGTGCTCGACGGTCGTGTTCTTGCTCTACGACAGCCTCAACCCGTACGCGACCGCGGGGTGGTGGAACGGTCTGTCGCCGATCATCAGCCGGTCGCCCCCCAACGTGCACTACGTCGCGGTGTCGTTCTCGGACGACGAAGACGACCGGTTCTCCGAGGTCGATTACCTCGAGTTCGAGCTCGACTCGGTGCTCGCGGCGTACGACGACGCGACGCAGCAGCACTGGCGCGACCACACCCACTTCGTGCTCGACGACGCGTCCGAGCTCGGGTGGCTGGCCGACGTCGGCTTGCAGACCATGCCGGTCGGCGGAGACGCCGTCCCAGTGTTCGGGGCGGGAGTCGATCGTTCGCAGATCATCCGGCGCACGGGCGCGACGCTCGACTGGTCCACCGGCGTCTGGGAGCCGTCGTTCCTGGCGTACGAGGCCGTCGCCTACGAGTTCGAGCACGCGCGCGCGATCGCGATGGCCGCCGAGCCGGGCGTCACCGAGATCACCTTGTTCGACCGCGTGCCGGTCAACGACAGCGGGTGGACGGGCGCGCGCGGCACCGTGGACGTAGCGCTGCCGGATCTGACCGGATTCGATACAATGGAGTTTGACCTCGAGCTCGGCTGCGCCGACGCCGATGACGACGGGATCCCCGAGTGCCCGGAGTGGGATCGCGAGACGATGGGCTACCTGTGCGACGGCGACGACGGAGACTGGTGCTCGTGGGAGATCGGCCGCTGGATCTCGGCCTACACCCACGAGGGCCGCTGGGTGCACGACGCCTCGTCGCTGCTCGCCCTGCTCGGCGACGGCGGCGAGACGCGCCGCTTCCAGTTCTACACGGTCGACCCGTACACGATCACCTGGAAGCTCCGGTTGTCGAACCGCGGCAAGGGCATGCGCCCGACCTCGTGGGCGCCCGGCTTCGTCGGCGGCAGCCTCGACGAGAGCTACGACGCCAGCCACCCGCCGATCGACGTCGCGATCCCCGCCGACACGACCCGATACGAGCTGTACGCGATCTTGTCGGGGCATGGGTCGGCCACCGACACCAAGAACTGCGCCGAGTTCTGCGACCACGAGCACCACTTCTCGGTCGGCGGGAGCACGTGGTCGAAGACGCACCCGACCGCCGGGACGTACGATGGCTGCCAGAACGACGTCGGGAACGGGACGATCCCGAACCAGTGGGGATCGTGGCCGTACGGCCGCGCGGGCTGGTGCCCCGGCAAAGACGTGGTCCCGTGGGTCGCGGACCTGACCGGCTCGGTGACGCCCGGCGCGACGGAGTCGGTGTCGTACACGGTCACCGTCGACGGCGCGCCGTACGTGCCCGTCTACACCGGCGGCGGCGACTACTACCCGACGATCAAGCTGCAAAGCTACTTCATCGGCTGGTCCGCCGACTGAGCCGACCGTCGCGGGAACATCTGGTCGAGGCGTGCCTCCGGCGGCCCGTCGGTGCTGACGGCGCGTGACGGGAACCGGCGCTCCGCCCACGTGACCAGCGACGCTGCCAGCGCCTGGCGCCGGTCCTCCGGGAGGGTCGCCGCGCGCGCGAACCAAGCCTCGAGCATCCGGACATCGTCGGTGCTCAGGCCGTCGGGCAGGTCGCGCAAGACCCCGGCGTCGGGCGCGTCGTCGTGCACGACGACGGTGCTCGCGGCGATGTCACCGATGCGTCGGCTCTGCGGCGACGTGAGCATCACCAGCGGGCCTACGAGCAGGTCGGCGGGTCGCAGCAGGTTGCGGATGAGGCTCGCCCCGAGGCCGATGCGCGCCCCCGAGCCGTCGAGCGTGCGCAGGCGAACCACCATCTTGCCGGGGCTACGCCCGCCAGAGGCGAGCTCGAACACCACGAACCAGCCCCACTGGAGCAAGAAGCTGCCGATCACCCAGACCAGCGCCGCGGTGCCCAAGTCGGCGACCCGCCCGATCGCGACGGTGAGCGCCGAGAACGCTGCCCACACCAGGGCCAGCACGAGGTAATCGAGCGCGGCGGCGAGCATTCGGGTAGGCAAGCCGGCGACGGGCCGGTCGAGCACGACGTCGAGGCCGGCGACGAAGCGGACAGGCTCGGGTGCGGGCGGCGACATGTCGCCTGCTTAGCCGATCAGGCCACCCGAGCCACCGCTGACGCGCGGGTCGGTTAGCGAGGGCGCCCGGAGGCCAGATGTCCCCGAAGCAGAAGCGCGACCTCGTGCTGGCGTACTTCGACGCGTGGGCGCGCGGGGACCGAGCGGCGTTGTTGTCGTTGTTCGCGGCAGACGCTGTCGTGGTCGACCCGGTGGGCGCCCCGCCGCACGTCGGCGTCGAGGCGATCGGTCGCTTCTTCGACCACGCGCGCGGCCTCCCGGGCACGTACGAGCCGGTCGTGCACCGCGTCGTACTGGCGGGAGATGGCGCGCTCGTGTCGTTCACGATGCGTACGTACGGCGCCGACGGCGCGGGGCTGCAGGTCGACGTCAGCGACGTGATGACGTTCGGCGCCGACGGGCGGATCGTACGCCTCGAGGCGTGGTGGGACCAGCGCTGCATGTCGGCGTACCAACGGTGAGCGCGCTCCTCGATCTGGCGGCGGCCGGCCCGGTGCCACGGGACCTCGCGCACGGCCTGCTCGCGTCGCCGCGGGGCGCCCTCGAGGCGGCCGCGCGAGCGCGGCGCGCGCGGGCGCGGGGCGACGTCACCACGTACTCGCCCAAGGTGTTCCTCCCGCTGACCAACTTGTGCCGCAACGCGTGTGGTTATTGCTCGTTCCGGCGGAACCCCGACGAGCCGGGCGCGTGGACGATGTCACCGGACGAGGTGCGCACGTTCCTCGAAGCCGGGCGGGCGACCGGCTGCACCGAGGCGCTGTTCTGCCTGGGCGACACACCCGAGTCGTTCTCGACCTCCTACCGCGAGCTGCTGCGCAGCTTCGGCCATGGGTCCACGGTCGACTACCTCGTCGCGTCCGGATCGTTGGCGCTCGACCTCGGCTTGTTGCCGCACACCAACGCGGGGGTGCTGTCGCGGGCCGACCTCGTGCGCCTGCGGGCGGTCAACGCGAGCCAGGGCCTGATGTTGGAGTCGACCGCCGACCACCTCGGCCTTCCGGGCGGCGCTCACTACGGCGCGCCCGACAAGGCGCCCGCCGTGCGCCTCGCCGTGCACGAGAGCGCGGGGGTCGAGCGGATCCCGTTCACCAGCGGCCTGCTGGTCGGGATCGGCGAGCAGGAAGCGGAGCGGGTCGACACGCTGCTCGCGATCGCAGATCTTCATGCAACGTACGGACATATTCAGGAGGTCATCGTCCAACGCTTCACCAGCCGGCCCGGCGTTCGGATGGCCGCGTGGCCGGAGCCCGACCAGGAGGCGGTCTGTCGCGCGGTCGCGTTGGCCCGGTTGATCCTCCCGGACGAGGTCTCGGTGCAAGCCCCACCCAACCTGTCCGCGCGCCCGGGCGAGCACGACGGCGTCGCTGAGAACCGCGCGCTGCTCGCGGCGGGGATCGACGATTTTGGCGGAATCTCACCGCTCACGCCGGACTTCATCAACCCGCGGCACGCGTGGCCACACGTCGACGCGCTCGGCGCGTTGTGTGCGGAAGGCGGGTCTACGCTGCGCCCGCGGCTGCCGGTGCACGCGCGGTTCTTGGACGAGCCGGGCTGGGTGGCCGACCGGGTGCGCGCCGTCGCCGCGTCGTGCGCGGGCGCGCCAGCGCTGGAGGTCGGGTGAGGGACGTGACGTCGGCGCTCGGCCGCGCCATCGACGGCGAGGATCTCGACGGTGACGCGCTCGTCGCCGTGTACGACGCCGCGATGGCCGACGCTGCCGCCCGGTCCGCCCTGGTGGACGCGGCGGACACGCTGCGCCGCCGCCAGGTCGGCG
>CAIUDO010000655.1 GCA_903897935.1 uncultured Pseudomonadota bacterium | reverse complement strand
TCGGGTTCGGCGGCACGAACACCCACTGCGTGCTCGAGGGCGTCGCGGCGCCCTCCCCCGTGGCGACCCGCCCCGAGCTGGTGGTGATGTCGGCCCCCGATCTCACCACGCTTCGTGATCTCGCCGGGCGCACCGCCGACGCGGTCGACGCCGACCCCGGCCTCACGGTCGCGGGGGTCGCGCGCGCGTGGTCGGTCCGGCGCGCCCAGCCCGCCCGCCTCGCCGTCGTCTGCGCCGACCGCGCCGGCCTCGTCGCGGGCTTGCGGGCCGTCGCCGCTGGGGCGAAGGCCTCTGGCGTGTACGTCGGGGTGGCCGACGCGGCGCCGAAGATCGCGTTCTTGTACCCAGGTCAGGGCGCGCAGCGGCCGGGCATGTTGGCCGGCATCCGCGACCGGTTCCCAGTCGTCGCCGAGGCGCTCACGGCGTTGGAGGCGGATCTCCTGGGGGATCTCCCGCTGCCGCTGGGCGCGCTGATGTGGCCCGAGCGCCGCGTGGTGCCGGTCGACGAAGCGACCGCGCGCGCCGAGCTCACCGCCACCGAGGTGTGCCAGCCCGCGTTGTTGGCGTGCGGGGTCGCGCTCACGCGGCTGTTGGCGTCGTGCGGGGTCACGCCGTCGGTCGTCACCGGTCACAGCCTGGGTGAGTTCACCGCGGCGGCGGTCGCGGGCGTTTGGTCGGCGTCGGAGGCTGCGAAGTTCGTCGCCGCCCGCGGGCGCGCGATGGCGACGCTCCCCGGCGACCACGGCGCGATGCTCGCGCTGATGTGCCCCGCGAGCGACGCCGAGGCCCTGCTCGTCGACGGGGCGGTGCTCGCGAACCTCAACCACCCGCGCCAGGTCGTGGTGTCCGGGCTCACGCCGGCGATCGCCCAGGTCGCCGCGAACGCCGCCGCCGCCGGGGTCAAGGCGGTGCCGCTCGAGGTGTCCCACGGGTTCCATGGCCCCGCGCTCGACGGCCTCGACTGCGGGCCGCTCGTCGACGCCCTGACGCTGTCCGACCCGACGATCCCGGTGGCGTCGGCCATCTCGGAGCGCCCCTACGCCGACGCCGCCGACGCGCGCGCTGTCTTCCGCCGCCACGCCACCTCGCCGGTCGACTTCGTCGGCGCGCTGCGCCAGTGCGTCGAGGCCGGCGCGACGGTGTTCGTGCAGGTCGGGGCGGGCGGGCCGCTGGCGAGCTTCGCGCGCGGCAGCCTCACCGGCGCCGTCGTGCTGCCGCTCGCGTCGTCGGACGACACCGACGGCGGGGCGTCGCTGCTCGAAGGCCTCGGTCAGCTCTGGGTCCTCGGCGCGTCCGTCGACCCGCGCGCGCTCACCGGCGCCGGTCCGGTCGCCTCCGTGCCGCCCGAGGTGCTGCCCCGCGAGTCGTACTGGCCGATCAAGGACGTAGCGCAGCGCGCGCTCGAGCTCCCAGGGCGACCGGTCGCCGCGACGCGCGCACCTGCCGCAGCACCGCCGTCCCCCGCACCCACCGCCGCCGAGCCTACCGCCGCGCCCGCCGACGACGTGTCGTCCCGGGTGCTCGCGGTCATCGCCAAGGTGAGCGCGTACCCACGGGACGCCCTCGGCGTCGCGATGTCCCTCACCGACGACCTCGGGTTCGACTCGTTGATGGTGGGCGACCTCGCGACCGGGCTCGCCGAGGCGTTCCCGGGGATCGGCGGCATCCCGCAAGAGCTGCTGATGCAGCGGCCGACCGTCGGCGACATCATCACGTGGGTGACGACCGCCCGCCGCGGCGACGCCGGTCCGGCGAACGACGACGACGACCGCCCGCTGCTCGCCTACACCCCCGTGTGGCGCGACGCGCCGGCACGGCCAGCCGCGACGCCCACGGGTACAACTTGGGTCGTCGGCGACGGCCCGCTCGCCGACGCGATCGCGGAGCGGCTCGGCGCCGTCCGCGGCGCCCCGGGCGACGCCCCGCCCGCCGTGGACCGCTGGATCTGGGTCGCGGCGCCCGGCCCCAAGCTGTCCCACGTGCTCGACGGGCTGCAGCCCGCCCCCGACGTTTCCGCTCCCCTGCTCGCGGCGTTCGCGGCGGCCGACCGCGCTGAGCAGC
>CAIUDO010000654.1 GCA_903897935.1 uncultured Pseudomonadota bacterium | reverse complement strand
GAAAGGACGGATTGATGTCTCCTGCCGATTGTACCTCGCTCCATGCTCGAATCTTGTCGTTGTGTAAGGCGCGGATGGCGCACGATCTCGAGCTCATGCGGCTGCTGAGCCAGATGGAGGCGGCCCACGGCTACCGCGCCGTCGGCTACGGCACCTTCGGTGAATACGCCGCCGCCGTGCTCCACATGCCCGCGCGTCAGGCGCGGGACCTCGTACGCGTGGGGCGCGCCATGCCGAAGCTGCCGGCGCTCGAACAGGCGATGACGGACGGGCGGCTCGGTTGGACGAAGGTGCGCGAGATCATCCGTGTGGCGTCAACCGATACGGTCGACGCGTGGGTCGCTCGGGCAGAGCGGGTATCCAGCCGCGAGCTGGAGTCGCTGGTCGCGGCGGCGTCTCCGGGTGACGCGCCGCCGGACGTCGCCCCCAAGGGTCCCGCATACACGTCTCGGGTGTTTCATCGCCTGGAATCGTGCGACGCCGAGGTGATCGACGAGCTGCTCGTGTTTCTGCAGTCGAGCGTCGGCGGTGACGACGTGTCCGACGGGACCCTGCTCGCCGAGTTCGCACGCCGCTACCTGCGTGGCCTCGCTGACGGCGCCGAAGACGTCGGGGAGCTCCCCGCACAAGAGCCTGCCGTCCTGCACCTTCAGGTCGATCCCGACGGGCACGTCGAAGGCTACGACGCCGAGACGTCCGACACGATCGCCGCACAAGTGGCCTGCGACGCCAAGATCGTCGACACCGACGGCGCCACCGCCCGGACGATCCCCTCGCGCGTGCGCACGATCGTATTGGATCGTGATCGGCGTCGGTGCGCAGTGCCCGGCTGCTCCGGCCGGTTCTGGCTGCATCTTCACCACGTCCGGCCGTTCGTCCTGGGCGGTCTGCACGAGCCCGCGAACCTGCTCACGGTGTGCGCGTGCCATCATCGGCTGATCCATGAGGGCAATCTGCGCGTGGAGGTCGACGACACCGGGGCGGTTCACGTGCAGCGGCCCGACGGCTCGGTGCGGGTCGGTCCGCCGGAGCCGGGCCGGCGGCCGACCCACGTGGGTCAAGGCAAGCGCGGCGCGGAGGCGTCGACCGTCTTGGGCCACCGCCACCCATGCACGCACCGACGTTCCGAGCGTACCTCTTCGCAGCAGCGGTAGCGCGTCGTGGCCGAGCGCCGGCCGAATCGAGCCGGACTGCGCTGGTCCTCACAGACCGTCGTAGCACGAACGACCCTGCGCGACGGCGACGCGATCGAGGTCGTGCCTACCCCCGCGGCGGCGACGTGAAGGCGTCCTCCGGGGACCGGAGCGCGACTCCGTCGACCTCCCCCAGCCGCTCCCAAACCGCGTCCCCAACCTCGACCCGCCGACGGTTCGTCGCCCGTAGGTCCGGCCACCGCGCGCACCGCGCCGCGACGTACCGCTCGAGCGCGGCCTCGTCGCGGTGCACGCTGCACCCCTCGTCGTGTGGCCCCCACCCCGCCGCTGCCTCGTACCCGTCGACCGCCCACGCCGTCGGCATCCCCCTCCCCCCTCAGGCGGCCGTCGCCGCCTCGTGCACCGTCTCGAACGCAGGGACCGACGCCAAGAAGCCCGCCCGCCCCAGCACGTCGCCCACCGGCCCCTTCACGCGCGCCAACCGGAGCGACACCCCACGGGCCCTCAACGCGGCCGCGCCCTCTTCGAGCGCGGACACCGCCGACACGTCGACGTCGTTGACCGCCGACAGGTCGAGCACCATCACCCGCGCCGACCCGTCGTGCGCGATGCGCTCCAGCTCGTCGCGTAAGAACGCGGCGTTCGCGAAGTACAACGACGCGTCCACCCGCAGGATCGCCACCCCCGGCGGCGGCACCGCCTCGGGGTGCCGGACGACGTTTCGGTACTCCGTCGTGCCCGGCATCTGCCCCAACGTCGCGACGTGGGGGCGGGCGCTCCGCCACAAGAACAACCCCAACGAGAGCGCCACCCCAGCCGCAATGCCCGGCTCCACCCCGAGCAGCAGCGTCACCGCGAGCGTCGCGAGCAGCGGGAGCACGTCGCGCCGCTTGACCGCGAGGATGTGGCGGATCTCCTTGATGTCGACGAGCGACCACACCGCGACGATGATCGTCGCCGCGAGCGCCGCCAGCGGCAGGTGGGTGAAGAACGGCGTCAGGAACAGCAGCACGACGATCACCGTAAGCGCCGCGACGACCGACGCGATCGGCGAGCGCACCCCGACCTCCGCGGCCACGGCGGTGCGCGAGAACCCACCCGTCACCGGCATGCCCTGCACGAACGCGCTCGCGAGGTTCGCAGCGCCCAACGCCAACAGCTCCTGCCCGGCGTCCACCTTGTGACCGGCCCGCCGCGCGAAGCTCTGCGCCACCGAGATCGACTCCACGTAGCCGACGAGCGCGATCGCGAGGGCCGACGGGAGCAGCGTCCGAACGTCGGATAAGCCTGGAAGGACCGGCATCGGCAACCCGCCCGGCACCTCCCCGACCACCGCCAGCCCATACGCGCGCTCGAGGTCGAGCAGCAGGTTGGCGGCGACCGACAGGATGACCACGAACAACGCCGCGGGGAGCGTCTTGCTCAGGCGCTTGAAGCCGATCAGGAACAGCATCGAGCCCAAACCGACCGCGGCCGTCACGGGGATCGCCTCATTGAGCCCCGACACGACGCCCGGCGCGAGCTCGATCAGCGTGTGCCCCCGCGGCGACCGAAACCCCAGCAGAGGCCCGACCTGCGACACCATGATGAGCAGCGCCGACGCGGTGCCGAACCCCGAGAGCACCGGATGCGAGAGGAAGTTCACGAAGAAGCTGGCGCGCAGCGCGGCCATCACGAGCTGGATCACGCCGACCAGCGCCGCCAGCGTGACGGCCATGCCGAGCGCGACGTCCGAGCCCGCCGCGGCGTGCGGCGCGATCGCCGACAGCGTCAGCATCGAGACGACCGCGACCGGCCCGACCGCCAACACCCGCGACGTGCCGAGCACACCGTACACGATCAGCGGCAACGTCGACGCGTACAGCCCGACGACCGGCGACAACCCCGCGAGCATGCCGTACGCCATGCCCTGCGGCACCAACATCACCCCGACGGTCAGCCCGGCGACGAGGTCGGAGCGCAGGTCGGCGCGGCTGCTTCGCCGGTAGAAGTCCAGGATCGGAAGCGACGCCATCTGTCCCCCAAGCGGCCCGGGAGCACGTAGCGTGCCAGCCGTCAGGCGTGACGCTCGCGCGGTACGAATCAGGATAACCATGCTCTCTCGTCCGATACGCCAACCTGCACCGTTGCAACGTGTAGCGCGACATCTCGTCTCACGTCGCGACGTCGGTTGCGCGAGCCTTCGCGTGAACAACCTCGGCGCATGCCGCACCTGACCGTCGGGAGGGGTGAAATGACCTGGATGCGCTGGCTGCTCGTGGTCGTGTTCGTCGGGGTCGCGCTCCGGGGCGCGCCACGGCCCGCGGTCACCACGGTGAACCCCCTGATCGGCGACGCGAGCTGGATCGCGGCCCATGGGCGGCCCCCCGGCCCTGACGACGACGACCGCGAGCGCGTTCGTGTGCACCTCGCGTACGTCGAGCGCCTCCTGCGCGCCCGCCCCGCTCCGTCGCCCGGCCTCGAGGCCGCCCGCACGCGGACCCTCGACCACCTCGCGGCGTACCACGCGCGCGGCGTGTTCCCTTGGAACGACGACCACCCCGACGCGCGCCGCCCGACGTTCATCGACGGCGCCGGCACCCTGTGCGCGGTCGGCTACCTGCTCGCCGCCGATCGCGGCAGGCCGGCCGCCGAGGCCATCGCGGCCACCCGCAAGTACGCGTACGTGCGCGAGCTGCACGACCCGGAGTTGATCTCGTGGATCGCCGACTCTGGGCTCCGACCGGACGAGGTCGCGCTCATCCAGCCCACCTACCCGGTCCGCGCGTCGCCGGACCCGCTGCCGGCGTTCACCCTCCTCGACCCCCACGGCGCCCACAGTCAGGTCTACGGCGCCGCCGGCTTCGCGCAGGGGGGCGCGACCCCGCCGGACGGCGCGCTCCACGCGGCGTGGATGCCGGGTTCGGGCTGGGCGCGGGTGGGCCCGTACGCCACCGGGAGCCACCTCGCGGGCTCGTCCGGCGCTGAGCTCGGCGCTGTCGGCACCTTCGAGGCGTGGGGGTGGGCTCGTTTGCTGTGGCGGGCAGGCGGCGTCGTGTCGACCCGCGCGGCCCCGTCGCCCTCCCCGTCCACCGCGGCGCTGCACGCCGGCGACAGCGGGCTCCGGCTGTGGGCGTCGCCGCGGGGGGTGGTCGGGTGCCGCTCGTGGATCGCGTCGCCCGCGACGTGCTTCCTGCGCCTCGACGCGGGCGTGGACGTCTTCGGCGCCACCTGGACCCCGCGGTTCGGCGCCGGCCTCGGCTACCGCACCCCCATCGGGGTGTACATGGTCGAGCTCGCGCACGCCGTTGGGCGCACGACCGTCGGCGGCACCCTCCGCTACGTGCACTACCAGGACTCGGACTGGTGGCACAAGATCCGGCCGGGCTTCGGGATGGCGTGGCCGCTCGACGGCGGACCGTGGCGGATGACGGCGGACCTGCAGGTGATGCTCGGGGACTTCCGCCCCCACGAGGTCTGGTGACGCTTAGCGCAGCGCCCGCCCCTCGAACCCCGAACGGGTGGAAGAGCCGGACGTTCGACAGACGCACGCGTCGACCACCCGAGCCCGCCGCCGAACTGTATGATACAGACCCCGCGGGGGGCGGGCGATGCAGGACGACAGCGCGGCGACGCGGCTCGCGCGGCGCCTGATCCTCGACGTGCTGCGCGGCACGATCCGCCCGGGAGCTGCGCTTCCGTCGGTCCGGGCGCTCGCGGCGCGGGAGGGTGTGTCGCCCGGGACGGTGCATCGGGCCCTCGCGCAGGTCGCGCAGGCCGGCCTCGTCGACGTCCGCGGGCGGTCGGGCGCCGTGGCGCGGGACCCGTCGTCGCACACCGACCTCGCGCTCCTTCCCGAGTGGCTGGAGGCGCTCGCCGACGATCCGGAGGCGTCGGGCGCGCTGCTCGCGGAGTTCCTGGAGGTTCGCCGCGTCGTCGCGGTCGGGTTGCTCGCGCACCACTACGACACGATCGTCGCCCAGGCCCCGCAGCTCGCCATCGCGTACGCCGAGGTCCAGCGCGCGGCCACCTGCGGGCCGAGCGCGTTCATGGAGGCGGACCTCGCGTTTTCGCGCGCGCTCATCGGCGCGACGGGCAACCGCGCGGCCCAGGCGGTGTTCACGACCGCGCGGCGGCTGCTCGATCGGGTCCCGGCGGTCGCGGCCGCGATGTACGACGCGCCGGAGACCCACGTCCGCGCGCACGCCGAGGTCTGGAGGGCGTTCGAACAACCGGAGTCCTTGGCGTCGACCGTCGAGGCGGCGATGGCGGCGGTCGACGCCCGCACGGTCGCGCGGTTCGTCGCCCTCGTGCGAGGCCGGACGTGAGCCACCGAGACGCCCTGGTTCGCGCCTTGTTGCCGCTCGATCGGCCCCTCGACACGTCGTCGTTCTGGGCGCGCTTCGATGCGGTCGCGCCGCTGCACTTGCGGGCCGCGTTCGCGACGGGGGTGCTGCTCCTCGCGGTCGTCGGGCCGCTCTTGGTGACCGGCCGCACGCTCCGCGCGAGCGATCCGGGCCAACGGGAGCGCTTCGTCACCCGCGCGGCGCACGCCCCGGGCGTCCGGGCCCTCGTCCCCGCCCTCAAGCTCGTCGCGTGTTGGGCCTGGTTCGACGACGATCGTGTCGACGCCGCGATCCGGAGCGCGTCGTGAGCCCGGCGCGCGTCGACGCCGTCGTGATCGGCAGCGGGCCGGCGGGCTCCGCGGCGGCGCGCGCGCTCGCGATCGCGGGCGCGAAGGTGCTCGTGCTCGAGGCGGGGCCGGCGGTCGTCGAGCACCCGCGCTCGGGCTTCGCGGCGATGGCGGCTTCGTATCGGTCGCTCGGCGCCAGCATGGTGCTCGGGTCGGCGCCCGTCCCGTACGTCCAGGGTCGCCGCGTCGGGGGCAGCTCACCGATCAACGGCGCGATCTGCTGGCGCCTGCCCGCCGACGTGCACCAGGAGTGGATCCGCGACGATCCCGGCCTGGAGGCCCTGCCCTTCGCAGAGATCGACGAGGTCAGCGCCGCGCTGGAGGCCCGCCTCGGGGTCGCGCCGACGCACCCGGACGTCGCCGGCGAAAAAGACCGGTTGATGGCGCGAGGTGCCGACGCCCTCGGCCTCGAGCACCGCCCGATCCGGCGCAACGTCGTCGGGTGCCGGGGCAGCGGCCGGTGCATGCAGGGCTGCCCTACCGGCGCGAAGCGGTCGGTCGACGTCACGCTGCTGGCCGACGCGATCGCCCACGGCGCCCGCGTGCAGTCCGGGGTCGAGGCGCGCGCGATCGAGGTGCGGCGCGGACGGGTCGTCGCCGTGCACGCGACGCGCCACGACGGCGGCCGGGTCACGTTCCCAGCGTCGCAGGTGCTCCTCGCCGCGAGCGCGATCCAGTCCCCGGCGCTGCTGCTGGCGAGCGGCATCCGGGGCGGGCCGGTCGGGCTGAACTTCCAGTGCCATCCTGGGGTCTCGGTCGCCGGTCGGTTCCCGCAGCCGGTGCGCTCGTGGGACGGGGCGACCCAAGGCCACGAGGTCGTCGGGCTGCGCCACGAGCGCCTGAAGTTCGAGACGCTCGGGTTCGACAACGGCGTGCTCGCCGCGCGCCTCGAGGGGGTCGGGCGCGCGCTGGCGAGCGAGGTCGAAGCGCTCGCGCACTGGACCGACTGGGGGGCTGCGGTGCGCGCGCGCGCGACGGGACGGGTGCGATCGGTGCTCGGACGGCCGGTCGTGACCTGGTCGGCGTCGCGGGAGGACGTCGCGCGGTACCGGCGCGGCGCCGCCGTGCTGGCCGCGATGATGTTCGCCGCCGGCGCCGAGGCGGTGTCCACCGGCGTCGCCGGCGCGTCGCCGCTGCGGAGCCCCGGCGAAGTCGCCGCGTTCGAGCGCGAGGCCAGCGCACGGGCGCGCGACTGGCAGGCCGTCATCACCCACATGTTCGGCACCTGCCGCATGGGCACGGACCCCGAGCGCTCGGTCGTCGGCCCGGACTTCGCCCACCACCGCGTGGCCGGGCTGCGCGTCGCCGACAGCAGCGTCTTCCCCACCAACACCGGCGTAAACCCACAGATCTCGATCATGGCGATGGCGACGCTGTGCGCGCGCCGCGCGATCAGCCAGGAGGTTGCATGACGATCACCGTAGACGACCTGCTCCGGATGACCCTCGACGACCTGCACGGCGTCGTCGCGGCGGCGCGCCCGCTCGACCCCGACGCGCTCGCCGACAGCCAGTACCAAGGGATCGACCTCGGCATGCCGGCGCTGTTCCACAAGCTGATGTGGCGGACGTTCCGCAAGACGTTCCACCGGGACCCCAAGACCGGCGCGATCCGAGGTTGGAACGTTCGGATGCAGCAGCGCGGCATCGACGGGCCGCAAGCGCCGATGACCGACGCCCGCGGCGCCCCGCGCACGTTCGGCCACTACGTGCTCCGGCCCGCCGGCGACGAGCGGTTCCCGCGCGGCGTCCGGTGCCCGTGGGCGCTCGACTACGACGTCCCCGAGAACGCGTGGTGGGATCCTGCCCGGCTGGGGCTGTGCCCGCTCGTCGCCGTCAACGACGGTTCGCACGACCTCTTGCTCGGCTGGGAGGTGTTCCGACCGGGCCCGCTCTGGCTCCCGCTACCGGACCACTGGATCCTGCGCCGCGAAGGGCCGCTGGATCCGATGCCGATCCCTTGAGCGTCGTCGAGGTGAAGAAGATGCGCACGGCGCTTCATCGGAAGCTGACGGCCGCTCGCTGACGGCCGCTCGCTGCGATCACCTCGAGTGAGCGGCGTTGCCGCTGGATCACGTGGTCTCGCCGCCCGTCTCCGGGTGATCCGGCGTCGGATCCGGCTCGAAGAAGCGGGCCGGCCCCCGACCGACCAGCAGCGTGAGGAGCAGGGCCGCGACGACCCCGATGGACACGCGCTCGACGACGCTGATCGGCCCACCCGCGAGCCCGTCGGGGGCCGAGACCGCCGACAGACCGTCGACCGTGAGGCCCGCGACCGCGGCGCCCGCAGCCACCGCGAGCAGCCACACGGCGACCGCGCGCCCCCCGAATTCGCCCCACAGCGCCCGCAGCGCCGACGCACGCGCCGCGGGCGCCACCAGGACCACGACGAGCGCGCCGCCCGCGGACAATCCGGCTTGCACCAGCGCGAACGCGACCAACGCCGCGCCGGCCGTTCCGAGCGGGATCGGCCCTCCCAGCCAGACGGCGCCGATCCCAGCGCCCAGGAGCCCGGCGGCCTCGAGGGAGCCGGCGGGCACATGAGCCAAGATCAACGCCGCCAACCCGAGCCCGGCCAGCAGCCCGGGAGCCGTCGGCGCCACCACCGACCCGAGCGCCTCCAGGACCCACGCCTCGTGACGGTGCGGCGCGCGGTCCGCCGCGCTCCGTCGCGCCGACGGCGCGGCCACCAGGGCCGCGACGACGGACACCCCGGCCGACACGAGCATGAACACCCACCCGAACAGGCCCGCCGACACCAGCACCGCGACGGGTCCGAGCGGCGCGCCGACCTGTCGTACGAACGGGAGCCATCGACGCGTCGCCGGGTTGATCCACGGTTGATCGTGCCGCCCGAGGACCTGGACGAGGGCCGCGGCGACGTACGCAGCGACCAGGGCCGGTGCGGCTCGGGCGGCGAGCCGCACCATCGACGCGCCGAGGCCGCTCTCGTCCGCGGCCACGTGCCCGTAGTTCGCGGGGTCGAGCGCGACGACGACAGCCAGCCCCACCAGCGCCCCGACCCCGGACGGCAGCCCGCCGCGCGGGCCGCCGCCGGTGTGGTGGCCCAGGTGCCCGAGCACATGCAGCAACGCGCCCGCGGCGCCGCACTGCGCGAGGGCGAGCGTGACGGGAGACGATCCGGACAACACGGCGTCTGACGCTGCGAACCCCGCGACGGTCGCCCCGACGGACAGCGCGAGCGCGAACGCCGCCCAGCCGACGCCGCCGCGCGAACCGGCGACGCGCCAGATCGCAAGGGCGAGCGGCAACGTGTGCAGGACGACGGCCTCGGTGAGCGCCGCGCCGCCGTCGCCGGGCAGCGCCAGGGACGCCCCGTCGCTCAGCCCGTGCGCCACCAACGCGACGCCCGACAAGCCGAGCGCGCCCCGCTCGCCGCCCGGCAGGCGGTGCGCGAGCGCCGCCACGCCCGCGCCGCCCACGAAGGTGAGGATCGCGGCGAGACCGGCGTCTGCGACCGCGTGCGGCAGCACGTGCACGAGCAGGAGGCCCGCGACGACGACCTGCACGAACCCGTCGAGGGAGGCCTGGGCGCGGGGCCGCCCCGCCATGAGCACGTCTACGAGGGGAGCCGCGGCGGTCGCGAGCGCGTAGAAGAGGAGAGCGCGCAGTTCGAACTCGGTCCGCGTGACCGTTCCAGCCCACGGTGCGCGCCCGCTATCCGCGCCGGGGAGCGTGGGCAATCAGGCGCCTCGCCCCGGAGGCCGGCGCTCGTTACGCGCCATCGGAGGAACGACATGCGGGTCCTGCTCGGAGTCACCGGCGGTATCGCCGCGTACAAGGCCGCGGATCTCACGAGTCGGCTTGTGAAGGCCGGTCACGACGTGCGGGTGGTGATGACCGAGGCGGCGACGCACTTCGTCGGGCGGCTCACGTTCGAGGCGTTGTCTGGGAACCCGGCGATGGTCGAGGTGTTGGACGCCGGGCCGGACCACGAGGGCACGACGGCCATCCGCCACATCTCGTGGGCGCGCTGGGCGGACGTCGTGGTGGTCGCGCCGTTGACGGCGTCGACGCTGGGGCGGCTGGCGTGCGGGATCGCGGACGACGCGCTGGTCACGGTGCTGCTGGCGGTCGACGCGGGTCGGCCGGTGTTGTTGTGCCCGGCGATGAACACGCAGATGTGGGAGCACCCGATCGTCCAGCGCAACCTCGGGTGGTTGCGCGAGGCGGGTCGCTACACGATCGTGGCGCCGTCTGAGAAGCGGCTGGCGTGTGGTGAGGTCGGTGTTGGTGGTCTGGCGGAGGTCGACGACATCGTGGCCGCGATCGGCGAGGCCGTGGGTTGAGCTGGCGAAAGCTACGAAGTTCAGCCGCGACGAACGGGTAGACGCCGAGCGCAACGTCGGATCTGCATCGAACGCATCTTGCACTACGTACAAAACGCGACGGTCGAAGGTGCGCCGCTCGGGCCTAGGGCTCGTTGTCGCGGCAGTCACGCGGCATCTCGTCGGCGCACCACGATTAACGGCCCGCTTCCGGCCTGCGGGACCGTTGAGCTACGCCGACCATTTGTTTTGACCAGCGTACACTCCACTCATCACCCTCCGGGATGAGAGACTGTATCGCTGCAAGCAACGATAACGCTTCCTCCCACGTCACCACACGAACATCCTCGGCAAACCAACCGACGCCCGTTTCGTCAGCGAAGCGCACTACCCGTGCAACGGATGGTTCACCGTACGCACCACGTCCCGTACGTGGAAACCAAAGTCGGTGCTCCACGTCCGCGGGATCAAGGAAGGTCGCGGAGAACGACCCGCCATCGCGGATCATTTCGACCCGGACTACAGACGAGACACGCGTCACGTTCGTCGCCGAAAGCCGCCGCTCAACATGTCGCCGCCGCTTCCGCTTGGTTCGGCGTGCTTGCCGGGCAGCGCGGGCTGTACGCGGCCCTCCACCCCGAGCGCCCGCCACACCGCGAACACGGAAGCGTATTCGACGTCGTCGGGCGTGGTGTCGGTCGGGGAAACGTTGATGCGATCAATGACCACCTGCGCCTCTGGGATACCGGGGCGGCCGGCGATGTGCCGGAGGGCGAACTCGACGCCGGATATCGCAGCGGCACGGTACGCGTCACACACCGGCCCCTCCCGAGCGTGCGGCCCGTACGCGTCCTTGAGCCAGGCGAACGCACCTGGGGAGACCGCGACCGAGTGACCGCCGCCAAACTCGGCCGAGGCGGTCACGTCGGCAAAGTGCGGCCAGCCACCGAGGATCCTCGCCAACTTGTAGGACGCAGTTCCCACCGTCGCAGCCCTCCACCGCTCGAAGTCGGTGTTCAGCGGCGGCGCGCCGCTCTGGCCGCTGGAACGGTCCGTTCGGAGACCGGTCTCGGGATCAGTGTAGCGCACTGCTCGCCGGTTCGGTTGCACGTTCCACCTTACGAAAGGGTGCGATCCCGTCCCTCATCAGGCGGCCAGGAGGCGCTGGACGTTCGCGGCCATGAGCGCGCGCCACGCGATGTCGAAGGAACCGCTGATTCGGTGCGCAAGAACGTCAGCAAGAGCGTCGCGCAGGTCATCTGGGATTGGCTCGTTGAGCAGCATCGGGCGCCGTCCTGGGTTGAGTGTTTGCAACCCAATCTTCCAGGATGGCCGCCCGAGTCTTTTCGGACAACCGATACACCATAGAGATCCTTACTTTTCAATCCTGCGCCCAACGCACCGCTCGCCCAAGCGTCGTTCACCGCAGCCTCACCCGCACCGCGCCAC
Organism: uncultured Pseudomonadota bacterium; assembly: GCA_903897935.1. Lineage (GTDB taxonomy): Bacteria > Myxococcota_A > UBA796 > UBA796 > CAIUDO01. The sequence continues at coordinate 6,605 of CAIUDO010000654.1, read as the reverse complement.
GACACATCACGCCGGCCGCACGTGCTCAGGTATAGATCCGCGCCCTTACGAAAGGGCGGAAAAACGGAATCCCCGTCGTAGTCTTGTTTGCGCCCGGTTGGCTCGAACCGCATCCGGTACGGAGTCGAGCCTGAGTGACCCTCAGCGCGGCGATGTCCTTGAGGTGCAGATCGTCGGACATACGACTTCGGGCCTCCCTACAGTGCGGGATGTCGACCTCATGGCTACGTTCGCGATGTTCCGCAGCCTCGTGGACTGCACGCAATCGAGGGGGCGGGCCAGACACGGAAGTCCAGGTTGCCCTCGGTTGCCATCCGTGCCTACTCCCGATCTGGAGCTTCGGCCTCCGCGGTCTGGCCATCAAGAATGCACCCTTCTACCCAACGGACCGCCAAGGCGCGCGCGGTGTGACGAGGTACGCGCGTATCGCTGCCCGGTGTTAGGTTTGCACACTCCGGGACTTCCTGGCACTTCCTGTATGGCAGCTAAACAGGTTCCGTTTCGATGACGAGATCGATGATGGCGTCCGCTGCACCGCAGCGACAACCAGTCCTCCAATGCGGGACCAGGATCATCTAACGAGTTGGATCCCTGCGAGCAATACCCCAAACCGGGATGCCCGCTGACTGCCAAGTAAGGAGCAGGGTATCTTCCGACAGCACCTCTGCATCGACCCGAGCGCCATTCGCGCACAAGAGCACTTGGTCCACACGTTCAACAAAGGAAATGATGCGACCCTCCGCCGCCACCCTCGTCCAACTTGCGGTGCACCCGGACTTCGTCCACGCAACACTCACGTCATCACCCACAAACTCCAGGCGTGCGGGCCGTACGAGCGGAGGTACCCGTCCAAAAAACTCCGCCGACCACGTTCCGGTTGGTTCTCCGCTCATAGGGCCGGCCGCTACAGAGAATTCCAGAGTTGTGCCGTCCGCAGTTACGGTGAGTCGTTCAGCGGCATCCTGGATGGTTATTGATGACCAGGGCACGACGCCCAGCCGTGCGAAAAGCAGGAGTTCCTGGTACTTGCCGTCCTGGCCGACCAAGTAGGAGATACTAGAATCGGCGAACGCAACCCAAAGGGGGGCGCCAGTCGCGTCCGTAAACGGCCCCCACAGTTCGACACTGTTGTTGGTCTGTGGCGATTGCACCCAGTGACGCGATGCCACTTCCTCCGCGGGTATGATGTTCACCACCGGAGGGACGTCGACAGGCGCCACCGACGGCGTTTCTTGAACCCTCGGCAGGCTTGCTACTTGGTCAGGCGTCCCCTTCTCGCAGCCCTCGGCTGGTATCGGTCGACCAACGATTTGCTCCCAGATGCCCGCCGACGCAGCGCAATACGCGTCTCGGCTAAGCATGCCAGATTCGAAGCTCTGGCAAAGTAGGTATAGTCGCCATTGGTTGTCCACAATTGACTGGCTGGGGAGGTTGGCCTGCCACGCGGCTTCCACCTCCGAGGAGCCCGACGCAGCGCCCTTGAACATTGCTACGCCCGCTTGGACCTCGCCTTCAAGGAGCTTTCGCTGCTCGACCTGCACGGAGAGTGCAGGCTGCTGACAAGCCGCCTGAGCCGGAGTTGAAGCCAAGAGACCATGAAGAAGCGCAATCATGACGCGCCCTATAGCGCATAGCATGGCTGTCGACAAACTTGCGCGCCCGCACGTAGGAACACCTCGTACGTCGACCCGGGAACCTACTCCGCGTGACGGAAGACCGCGGTCGGATTGGGCGCGGACAGCAACTGGCGCGCCAACGTCGTCCTTATGGCTCCGTTGGGACCAGCGATGATCCCTGCAATCGAGCGCCGCTGCTGCCACCAGAGGTGCACGCCCATCCGTAGAACGAAGGAGGTCGGCGCAACGCCTACGATCGAGTCGGGTCGTCCGAGGATCCACCTCCGCGATGGCCTCGCGCGGGCGCCTCCGTCGAGAAAACCGAAGCGTTACCTTGGCGTAACGCTTCCCTTTTGTGCTCTCGCGCGCCATCGCCGACCATCAGCCCATGGGCCGCCGCCACGTCGCCGCGACGCCCCGAACGCGCAGCGGCTAAGAGTGAGCGCCTCGACCTCCACCCGCGTCACCACCAGCGCAGTTATGGCCTCTCGGGAGGCTGCTTCGACCGTCCTCCTAACGCCTGCAGCCAACGCGCCGGGTGGCTCGGCTCGAAGTACCTGCACGACGCGACGAGCATCAGCGGCGCCGCGCGGCGGAATTCGCGCGCGAAAGCCGTGCTCATCGACGCGACCTCCTATCCCGTCACGGCCGCGACCACCGTGCTGCCCACCAAGTACAAGATGATCAGATACGCAGGACCCGTCACCGCGAACACCCGCTTCGACTGGGTCTTCGACAGGCTCTTGCCCAGGAGGAACGGGTAGAGCACGCGCAGGGCTACGTAGACCGCGCCGAGCGCCGCCGCCGTGCTCGGCGACACGAACACCGCGTGCATCCACAACGACACCAAGAACGGCCCCATCTGCTCGTGCGTGTTGATCACCGCGCGGTCGACCGCGAGCATGCGCGGGTCCTGGCCGAAGTAGCGGTCGAACTCCTCGCCGCGCGCCGCGTACTCGTCGCGCAGACGGTACTTCGTGCCGCGCTGCAACCCGAGCAACAGGTAGTACCAGAGGCCGAGGTAGGCGGCGGTGACGAGGATGGGGCCCGAGTAGGTCGCTGCGTCCATGGGTGCTCCAAGAGCGAACGAGGAGCGACGCGCTTAATCGCCTGCTCCTCCCGACGCTCCCGTTATGCTCGGCTCACCGAAGCTCGCCGCGCCGCCAGCGAAACCATGTCCCCGCGCAGTGGCGAACCGCGCGTGGGGCGCCTCGCACAGTCGGACGTCCGCGTGGTCGCGCACGCTGCCACCCCCCGCTCGCGATCGGGCGCGTCGGTGACGAGCCCGACGTCGACGTCATCACCGCCGAGCGCCCCGACGGCGACGGCGATTGACAGCGTCGTCCACGATCCCGTCGCTGGGAGCGACGGGGCCGCGATGCGGCCCAGCTCCAGCGAGCCGCGGGCGGTGGAACGGCGTGCTTCGATCACGGCTACGAACGCCGCTACTTCGCCTTCGTACTCCGCGACGGCCCGACGGGCGCCTCCGAGAAGACGGAAGTGTTGCCTTGACGCAACGCTTCCCCTTCGTGCTCTCGCGGCGCCGTCGCCCACCATCAAACATCAACACCGCCCGGACCCGGTGCGGAACGGACCCACGTCGATCACGTGACGTCCGCGTCAACATCGTGGCGGGCCGGTTCTCCAGCCGAATACACGAGTTTAGAGCGACTGCGCTCGAACGGGAGGTGCATGTGGCAGACGTCAGGTTCGGTTCCTTCAACGTATACAACCTGCACGATGCTGGTGGGCGGGTGTACGACGATGTCCTGTACAACGCCGAGCGTTACGACCGGAAGATCGCGTGGTTGGCGAGTCAGGTCCGTGCGATGGCCGCGGACGTCATCGGGTTCCAGGAGGTCTGGAGCCGCGCTGCGCTCGTCGAGGCCGTCGTGCAAAGCGAGCAGTTCGCGGACGCGGACGTCCACATGTTCGACGCCGGTACCGAGCCCGTCGAGCCGAACGTCGCGTTGGCGACGCGCCTGCGCCTCCTGTCGCCGGTGCGTCATCACCTCGCGTTCCCGCCCACGCTGGCGTTCGGGCCCCTCTCCTCGGTCAGCGAGTTCGAGCGACCCGTGCTCGAGGCCGAGCTGGAGCTGCCCGCGGAGGGCGCGCTGCCGGCGGTGCCGGTCCGAGTGTTCGTCGCGCACCTGAAGTCGAAGCGACCGACGTTCCTCGAGGGTGAGGACAAGCAGGACCCCAACGTGCTCGCGCTGGGCGCGGCGCGCTCGTTGCTGCGTCGGGCCGCCGAAGCCACCGCCCTTCGCTGGTTGGTCGTCGACCAGATGCGGAGCACCCAGACCCCAGTGGTCGTCCTGGGCGACCTCAACGACGGGATCGACGCGGTCACGAACCGCATCATCACCGGCGAGCGCCCGTTCGGTGGGACCGCCGCACAGAAGGCTGCGGCGTACGACGTGCTGCTGTACAGCACCTACCTGCTACAGTCGCAACGAAACCTGCGCGACGTGTTCTACACCCACATCCACGACTACGAATACGAGACGCTCGACCATATCCTGGTCTCGGAGGAGCTTGTCGGGCGCGCACCGCACTCGATCGCCGAGTTCGGTGGGCTGCAGATGTGGAACGATCACTTGAACGCCAAGGACCAGATGCGGTCCGACCACGGTCAAGTGGTCGCCAGGTTTCGGCGCCTCCGCTGACCTTGCCGGGCGTGGCGACGTGCGGCCCTCGCGCGCGTCTTCAAACGCCCGCGATCAAGTCGGGTCGTCCGAGGATCCACCTCCGCGGCGGCCCCGCGCGCGCCTCCGCGAGAAAACCGAAGCGTTACCTTAGCGTAACGCTTCCCGTTTGTGCTTTCGCGGCCGACCCGTGCCGCCGACGACGACCGGGCCGTTCGTCGACCAGAAGTCGTCGGGCGAGCGCGGACCGAGCGCGCTGAGCGAGGCCCGCGCGAGGGCACCGCCCCGACCTCAGGCGACCCAAGCGGGCTAAAAGCCCTCGGTCCGGCGGGCTAAAAGCCCGCGCTCCCTCTTTAGAGCCACCGCGACCAACGCCACTTCGCTGACGTGCGGCCGCCCTCGCGCGTGCGTTCATACGCCCGCGATCGAGCGGCTCGTCCGCGGATCCGGCAACGAGCACCGCCCCGACGGACCGCACGCGCTGCGGCGCAGTACGCCTCGGGGATCAGCAGCGCCGCAGCTTGAGCTGCACGTCGCCCGACCAGTAGAGGTCCATCGCCTTCACGCACGTGGACAGGTACCGGTCGTACTCCTCGAACACCTTGTCGCCCCACCGCTGGCGGATCTCCGTCTCGTTGACGAGCAAGCGGCGGTACCACTCCGCCGTGGTCCGGCGGTACGAGGTGCGCTGCATCCGCAGCTCCTCGATCTCGAAGTGCGGCCGCACCGCCATCACGAGCTCTTCCAGGCGCGGGTTGCGGCCGCCCGGGAAGATGACGTCCGCCGTGAACGCGAGGTCCGCCAGGTCCTGCTTCGTGCGCGGCACCCGGTCCGACAGGATCGCCTGGCACGCGAACGCGCCGCCCGGCTTGAGCCAGCTCGCGACGCGCTTGAAGTACTCGCGGTACAGCGGCACCGCCTGACCCTGACGCGCCTGCGCCGGCGACACGATGTGGTCGATCATCTCGATCGACACGATGGCGTCGTACTGATCGGGCGGCTCCCACGTGTTGAAGTCCTGCAGGAGCAGCTCGACGCCCGGAAGCCGACGGTCCTTGGCGTACTGGAGCTGCTCGGTCGACAACGTGATGCCGTGCGCCCGACGCACGCCGTTGCGCACCGCGAAGTTCAGGAACGAGCCCCACCCGCACCCGATGTCGAGGATGAGGGAGTCCGGCTTGATCTCCGCATAGTCGAACAAGATGCGGGCCTTCTGCTCCTGCGCCTGCTCGAGCGTCTCGTCGCCCGTCAGGTAGCTGGCCGAGGTGTAGTGCATCTCCGAGTCGAGCCACAACCGGAAGAAGTCGTTGGAAACGGAGTAGCTGACTTCGATGTCTTCGTGACGGGACGTCATGGGAACCCCCGAGGCGCACCCCTCATCACGCTTCCCCGCGCGTTCGGCAAGGAGGTGCAACCGTTCCTTACGGGAAACCGACCTCAGATACGGTCAAACCAAGCCTTTGGTGGCCTTGAGGTACGCGTACGCCAGCCCGCTCACCCCGCGGATCACGTCGCCGCGCGCCGAGATCCACGACCCGTAGCTGCTCACGCTGGTGTTGCGCTGGATGATGCCGACGATCGCGTACGGGACCGCCGGTCCGGCGACCCGCGGCACCACCAGGATGCCCATGTCCCCGCACAGCCGCGCCGTGCTGCCCGTCTTGTCGTACACGAGCGTGCCGGACGGCACCGCCGGGACGTCCGAGTACACACGGTCGCGCCCGGGCAGGTTGAGCAGGCGCTTCTGCTCCGCCGACTCGGGCAGCTCGTCGCGCCACAACGCCCGCAGATAGCGCACATAATCAGCGGCCGACGCCTTGTTCCGGTACGTCTTGCCGCCGTCGGCGATGCGCTCGACGATCGACGTGTTCACGAACAGGTCGCCGTAGTGCTCGTCGAGGATGCGCTGCACCGCGGCCGGCCCGCCGATCTGGTCGAACGCCCAGTTCGTGGCGCTGTTCGACGAGCGCTGGATCATCGCCTCGAACCGCGCCGTGCTCTCCGGCCCGTAGATGAACCGCTCACGCTTGACCTCGTGGAAGAACGCCAGCATGACCAGCGGCTTGACCATCGAGGCGGCCTGGCGGGGCTCGTCGGCGTTGATCGCGCACAAGGTCTCGTCCGACTCGAGATCGTGCACGAGCCAGCTCGTCACCTCGGCCGACGACACCTTGCCGAGCGCGCGCTGCTCCTTGATCCACGCCTCGACGTCCGCCTCGAGCTTGGTGTCGCCCGCGCCGATCGGCCGCACCGGACCGGGGGGCATCGGGAGCGGCGGCACCGTGCGCGGCGCCGGCTCCGCGACCGCCGCCACCGCGACGCCGAGCGCCGACGGCTCGTCGAG
>CAIUDO010000653.1 GCA_903897935.1 uncultured Pseudomonadota bacterium | reverse complement strand
CGGTGTCGGTGTCGGCGTCCCCGGCGGGCGGGGCGGACTCCGTGAGCTTGGGATCACACGCGCCAAGGACGAGCAGCAACCATGGGAAGTGGGGCCTTCATCGCGGTCTCCGATCCGGTGGCGTCACGAGCCGATGCGGGTGGCGGTCAGGCCGCTCCACGAGCGACTCGAACAGTCGAAGCAGGCGCCCGAGAACGCGGCTGTGAAGTCAATCGTAGCCGTGTTCGCGTCGTGGAAGGTGCCGCTGAACGAGTAGGTCTCGTTGCAGCTCCCGACCAGCGTGTTCGTCGTCGAGAACGTGGTGCTCGACGTGAACGAGCCGCTGGTCGTGCCCGGCTGGAACCCGCTCCCCGTCGACGTGACCGAGATGGACGGGTTGCTGTCGAGCACGAAGATCTCGCTGAAGTTGATGCTCACAAGGCCGAACGCGCACGTGTAGACCACCGCGCTGTCGATGTCCCACGGCCCGGTGTAGTCCTCGAAGCAGTCTTCATCGGTGGCGCCGTCGCAGTCGTTGTCGAGGCCGTCGTCGCACGCCTCGTCGTGCCCTGGGTTCACCGCCTCGTTGGTGTCCAGGCAGTCGTCGTCACACGTGCTGTACCCGTCGAGGTCGACGTCGGCGCTGTCGGGCGTCGCTTCGCTGCAATCGTCGTCGCGGTCGTTACACGGGACCTCGGATTGGCCCGGGTGCGTGGACGCGTCGAGGTCGTTGCAGTCCTCGCAGTTCAGGTACCCATCGGCGTCGAGGTCATCCATATCGACGGTAGACGGCTCACAATCGTCGTCCTTTCCGTTGCACACGACCTCGGCGGCGCCCGGGTTGATCGACGAGTCGCGGTCGTTGCAGTCGTCACAGCTCGTCCACCCGTCGACGTCTTCGTCGAGCGCGTCGATCGTGTCCGGCGAGCAGTCGTCGTCGACGCCGTTGCACGTGATCTCGAGCACGCCCGGGCTGATCGCCGGGTCGTCGTCGTTGCAGTCGAGCGCGGTGGCCGCGTACGCCTCGGCGCAGTCGGGGTTGTTCCCGTCGACAAAGCCGTCCATGTCGAAGTCGAAGGGCGCGTCGACCCACTCTTCTTCGGGCTGCTGCACGCCGTCGCACACGGAGGACTGCTTGATCGAGACGTCGCTGCCGCACGCGATCAGGAACACCAACGACAGCCTGGACATACGCGAGCCCTCCGACGAGCGGAGAATAGCGTACAACCGCGGCCTGCGCGCCGTTAGTCTTGCTTGACGTACGGGAGCAGCGCGATCTGGCGGGCCCGCTTGATCGCGAGCGCGACCTGGCGCTGCTGCTTCGCGGTGAGGCCCGTGGCCCGGCGAGGCAGGATCTTGCCGCGCTCGGTCAGGAACCGCTGAAGCCGCCGGATGTCCTTGTAGTCGATGGCCTCGCCAGGAGCGAGGGGAGAGCTCTTCTTTCGCGCCATGAATCCCTCGAGCGCCCCAGCAGGGGGCGCGCAACCCGGCCCCGTTAACGTACGGCGGCGGATCCGCAAGGCGCGGGCTGGCACGCGGGGCACCACCACGACCCGCGGCCCCCGATGACCTCCCGCTGGATCGGGGCGGCGCACCGAGGACACGGCTGACCCTCCCGATCGTAGACGAAGAACGGGTTGGCGCCGCCCTCCGAGACGTACCGGAGGTCGCCGTCGTGGTCGGGGCCCTCGTTGAGGACGGCGGCCTCGAGCCACCCCGGCAGGCCGGCGGCGAGCGCGTCCCACGCCGCCTCCGGCACCTCGGGCACCGGACGACGCGGGTGAACGCCGACCCGCCACAGCGCCTCGCCGGCGTGGATGTTGCCGAGGCCGCCGACGCGCGCCTGATCCAGCAGCGCCGGCTTGATCGGGCCGCGACAGCCGCGAAAGCGCGCCGCCAACGACGTGCCGTCCGCGAACGCGTCGGCGTCGGGACCGAGGCCCGCGACGATCGCGCTCGCGACGTCGTCGACCGGCACGACGCAGCCGAAGCGCCGCGCGTCGACGAGCCAGATCGCGCTGCCGTCGTCGAGCTGCCAGGCGAAACGCCCGAACCGAGGGACGTCGCCGCCGAGGACCCGCGACAGGTGCCCGGTCATGCCGAGGTGCACCAACGCGCCGCCGGTGGGCCCTGCGCGCAGGCCGACACGCTTGGCGACGCGCAGCACGCCACCGCAAGGGCCGCTCCAGACACCAGGGGACACGCCGCCTTCGGATGGGCGCGTGGACATACCTGGGCGCACCGCCGTCGGATCGACCACGCGCACGCCGACCCAGGACCGACCGGCCGTCCAGCGGCGCACGCGGCGCGCGTGCGCCTCGACCTCGGGGAGCTCGGGCACGGCTCAGAGGCCGAGCGTGGCCAACAAGCGCGCGGTGACCTCGTCGGGGGTGCCGACGCCGTCGACGCGCTTCATCCGCCCCGAGTCGCCGTAGAACGGGACCAGCGGCGCCGTCTGCTCGTGGTACAGCGCGAGGCGGGTGCGGCACGCCTCCTCGGTGTCGTCCTTCCGCTGCACGACCCGACCGGCGACGTCGGCCGGGGGTGGATCGAAGCGCAGGTGGTAGATGCGGCCGGTCTCGGGGTCGGTCCGGCGACCGGTGATGCGCTCGACGATGAGGTCGTCGGGCACGTCGAGCACCGCCACCGCGTCGATCGCGACGCCGTCGGCCTGGAGGGCGGCCTCGAGCGCTTCGGCTTGCGGCGTGGTGCGGGGGAAGCCGTCGAGCAAGAAGCCGCCCGCGCAGTCAGGCTGCGCGATGCGCTCGCGGACGAGGCCGATGGTGACGGCATCAGGGACGAGCTGGCCGAGCTTCATGTAGCGCTCGGCCTCTTGGCCGAGCGGGGTGCCGGCCTTGACGGCCGCGCGGAACATGTCGCCGGTCGAGATGTGCGGGGTGCCCAGCCGCTCGAGCAGGCGGGCGGCCTGCGTCCCCTTGCCCGCGCCGGGCGGGCCCACGAAGATGACGCGCATCGAGATCGCCTCCGAAGTGCCGGCCGACGCCGGGCCGCCCCGATATCGCACCCGCACCGGAGCGACACCCGCCGCGTCGGCAGCCCGCTGCGCCGTAGGGGACCACCATGCGAACCCATCACCGGACCTGCCCGCTCTGCGAGGCGATGTGTGGCCTCACCCTGACGCTCGACGGCGACCAGGTCGTGCGCGTCGAGGGGGACCGCGACGACGCGCTGTCGCGCGGGCACATCTGCCCGAAAGCGGCAGCACTTCCTGATCTCCGCGACGACCCGGACCGCGTCCGGCAGCCGCTGCGTCGCGACGGGGACGGCTGGCGGCCTGTCTCGTGGGGTGAGGCGTTGGACGACATCGCGGCGCGCCTGCACGCCCTCCAGTCGGAGCACGGCGGCGACTCGGTGGCGATCTACGCCGGCAACCCGAACGTGCACAACACGTCGTCGCTGCTCGCGCTGCCGCTGCTGCTCAAGGGCCTTCGCACGAAGAACCGGTACAGCGCGACCTCGGTCGACCAGCTCCCGCACATGTTCGCGGCCACCCAGGTGCTCGGTCATCAGCTCCTGCTCGGGGTCCCCGACCTCGACCACACCGATCTGCTCGTGGTGATCGGGGCCAACCCGGTCGCGTCGAACGGCAGCATCATGTCGGCGCCGGGCGCCAAAGCCCGGCTCGAGGGCATCCAGCGGCGCGGCGGGCGCGTGATCGTCATCGACCCGCGCCGCACCGAGACCGCCGACCTCGCCGACGCGTGGCTGCCGATCCGGCCGGGCACCGACGCGTGGCTATTGCTCGCGATGCTGCACGTGGTGTTCGCGGACGGTCGGGAGGACCTCGGGCACCTCGCCGACCACACCGACGGCCTCGACGCGCTCCGGGCCGCCGCGCGGGCGTGCGGGCCCGACGCCGCGGCGGCGATCACCGGCGTGCCGGCGGCGCAGATCGTCGCGCTCGCCAACGACCTCGTCACGACGCCCCGCGCGGCCGTCTACGGGCGGATGGGCGCGTGCACCCAGGCCCACGGCGGCGTCGTCGCGTGGCTGTTGTTGGCGCTCAACGCCGTCACCCGGCACCTCGACGCCGTCGGCGGGCTCATGTTCGCCGCGCCCGCGATCGACCCGCTCGACCGGCGGACCGGCCTCGGCCTCGGGCGCGGCAGCTACGGGCGGTTTCACAGCCGCGTGCGCGGCCTGCCCGAGATCGGCGGCGAGCTCCCGGTCGCGTGCCTCGCCGAGGAGATCCGCACGCCCGGGCCCGGCCAGGTCCGCGCGCTGCTCACGTTCGCGGGCAACCCCGTGCTGTCGACCCCGAACGGCGCCCAGCTCGAGCGGGACCTGCCGTCGCTCGACCTGCTCGTGTGCGTCGACCCCTACGTCAACGAGACGTCGCGGCACGCGCACTACATCCTGCCGCCGACGTCGGCGCTCGAGCGCGACCACTACGACGTCGTCTTCCACGCCGTCGCGGTGCGCAACACCGCCCGGTACGCCCCGGCGGCCCTGCCGGCCCCCGAGGGGGTGCGCGACGACGGGCACATCGCGCTCGATCTCCTGATTCGTTTGTATCGGTTGCGGCACGGCGCGCTCGACAAGCGCACCCTGCACGCCCGGGCCCTCCGGCGGATGGGCTGGCGGCGCATGCTCGACGTCGCCCTGCGGCTCGGGCCGTACGGCGCGGGCTTCGCGGGATGGATGCGCAAAGCACCTGGGCTCTCGCTGGCTACCCTCGAGGCGAGCCCGCACGGGGTCGATCTCGGTCCGCTGACGCCCCAGCTCCCGGGCCGGCTCCCGCCTGAGCAGCCGCGGGTGCAGCTCGCGCCGAAGCTGCTGCTCGACGCGTTGTCGTCGCTCGGCGACCCGCCGGCCCCCGGCCTCGTCTTGATCGGGCGGCGCCACGTGCGCAGCAACAACTCCTGGATGCACAACAGTCG